>JAJYQG010000157.1 GCA_021794775.1 Pseudomonadota bacterium | reverse complement strand
ATGCCATGTTGGCGCCATGCCACATCTCCTCCAGCGGAGCCGCCAGCAGGGTGGGCAGCCCTTGTCCACCAAAGGCTTCCGGCGCCGTCAGTCCGTTCCATCCGCCATCGACGAACTGCTGGTAGGCTTCCTTGAAACCCGTGGGTGTCTTGACCCCCTCGCCGGGCACCAGCGTCGCCCCTTCGCGGTCTCCGACCCGATTCAGCGGGGATAGAACGGCACTCGTGAAGCGGGCCGATTCTTCCAGAATGAGGTCAAACGCCGCATTGCCTCCTTCAGCGAATCCGGGCATGGCGGCCACCCGCTCGAGATCGAGCACCTCCTTGACCAGAAAAGCCATATCTTTCAAAGGCGGATGGTATTCCATGATGTGCTCCTCACGCCCGCAGGCAATAGTTCAAAACTGTTCGTCCGGCCCCAGCAAACGCCACTGCCCCAAAGGCAGTTTGCCGAGACGCACGCGCCCGATGCGCACCCTTTTCAGCCCCACCACCGCCAGACCCACCTGTTCGCACATGCGGCGGATTTGACGCTTTTTCCCTTCGGTCAGGATGAAGCGCAGCTGATCCTCGTTTTGCCAGGTCACCTGAGCCGGGCGCAATGCCTTGCCATCCAGACTGAGCCCGTGGTTGAGCAAACCCAGTCCACGGGCATCGAGGGACCCTTTGACCCTGACCAGATATTCTTTTTCCATGGTTGAATCTTCACCGATCAGCTGGCGCGCAATCCGCCCATCCTGGGTCAGCACCAGCAACCCCGTCGAATCGATGTCGAGCCGACCGGCTGGGGCCAGACCACGCAGCAGGCCTGCATGCCAGACCTGGGCATGGCGATCCTCCTGCCAGCGCTGTTCCGGCACGATGAGTTGCCAGGCCGCGCGGTAACCTTTTTCCGCTTGCCCCGACACGATCCCCACCGGCTTATGCAGCAATACCGTCCCTTGCCGCTGTTGGTTCTTTCTGGCTTCTTGGCGCACGGTCAGCACCTGCTGCGGCAGCATCCGCGTGCCAAGCTCGGTCACCACCTTACCGTCCAGCATCACCCAACCCTGGGTGATCCAGGTATCGGCTTCCCGTCGGGAACACCAGCCACGCTGGGCCATCACCTTGGCAATGCGCTCCGGGCCCACGTCGCCCCCTCCATCACGGTTCATCGGTCACCCAGGTACTAACGGGCAGGTCATGGGCTGCGTGGGGCAAATGCGCCACCAACTGCTCACGAAACGCCAAAGCCAAGCGCAGGCCGGTCACATCGGGACGGGCCAGCAAACGGTCATAATAGCCGCCACCATACCCCAAACGGTAGCCTTCCTGGTCGAACAGCAAACCGGGAACCAGAATGCACTCCACCGCCGCCGGCTCGACGCGCACGCAACGCTGCGGATTGGGCTCGCGCAGTCCCCATAAAGCCGGGGGCAAAAGGTCACGCTCGAGATCGCGCACGCGGTACAGCTGCAAAGTATGGTCCTCCGGATTCACCCGCGGCATCAACAAACAGCGGTTCTCTGCGAGCAGCCGTGCCAACAAGGGCCAGGTATGGACTTCTGAAGCGATGGAACCGTACATCAGCAGCGTACGGGACGCCGCAAACCCGGGCTGAGCCCATAGGCGCTCGCCCAAAGCCTGGCTGCGCACGCGACGCTCCTCGGCAGATAATCCATCGCGACGCGCGCGCGCCCAACGGCGCCAAACCGTTTTATCATCGTCCATGGACGGCATCGTCATGGTTTTCACTCCCTGGCTGCGTCACAGAACCCGCCACCTTCGGGTACAATGCCGCGCTGTCCTTCCCATTCAAAAGAGGCATCTTACCCCATGCAACGAGAAAACATCTCAAGCGGTTCTCCCTGGGAACCCATCATCGGTTATTCACGGGCCGTCAAGGTTGGCCAGCAGATCTTCGTTTCAGGCACCACGGGAACGGGAAGCGATGGTCAGCTGGTGGGCAAGGGTGACCCGGAGGCCCAAACCCTGCAAGCCTTGAGCAACCTGGAACAAGCGCTGAAACGGGCTGGCGCCGAACTGAGTCATGTGGTCAGAACCCGTCTGTTCGTGACGCAAATCGATCAGTGGGAAAAAATTGCGCGCGCCCATGGCCAATATTTTGGCACCATCCGCCCCGCCACCACCCTGGTGGAAGTTCAACGCCTCATCGACCCCGATATGCTGGTCGAGATCGAAGCCGACGCCATCCTGCTTCAGGACTGAGCGCTGCGTTCCGCAGGGGGCCAACGATCCCCCTGCATTTCCTGCAGGCGGCTCAAGGTTCGCTGAAACTCCGGATGGCCCAGGCCATCCAGATAGAGTTCTGGTGCCGGGGCATCGGCCTGGATCACCAGCTGCAAACCGCGATCGTAGAGAATGTCGACCAACCAGTTGAGACGCCGTGCGGCATCGGCCTGTCTGGCATCCAGAACCGGCACGTTCGATATGAAAAAGGTGTCGAAGCTCTCGGTCAATTCCAGGTAATCCCGTTGTGAGCGGGCGCTACCGCAAAGTACCGCGAAATCGAACCAGACCGTCGCGCCACCCATGCCCAGGACAGGCACGACACGCCCCATGAGGGTCAAAAACGGGACCGGCTCCGGATGCGGGCAAGCACGAGCAAAGCGCTCGGCAAAGGCGCGACGCGTCATTTCATTGAGCGGGAAAAAATAGCGGCTCGACAGGCCCGCCCCGAGGGAACGGTAATCGGTCTCACCATCCAGTCTGACAATATCCAGCCGTTCGCGCAGCAAAGCAATCGTGGGCAGAAAACGGTCGCGGTGCAACCCCTCACGGTAAAGTTCTTCCGGTGCAAAATTGGACGTCAGCACCAGCACAGCCCCCCAGTCGATCATGGCCCCCAACAACCGTTGCAAAATCATGGCATCGGCGATGTCGTTGACAAAAAATTCGTCGAAACAGAGAACCCGAGTCTCCACGATCCATTCTGCCGCGACGCCCCGCAAGGGATCTTCCTGACCCTGGATCTGACGCATACGCTCATGAACTTTTTCCATGAATTCATGGAAATGCAGACGTTTCTTGCGCTGATAAGGC
>JAJYQG010000111.1 GCA_021794775.1 Pseudomonadota bacterium | reverse complement strand
CTACGCCATAGAGGCCATACGTGCCTTTTTGGAGCGGCGGATCCCCATGTTTGGCCTATGTCTTGGGCACCAGTTGCTGGGTCTGGCCGTGGGGGGGAAAACCCATAAGATGAAGTTTGGACATCACGGCGCCAACCATCCCGTATTGGATCGTCGTACCGGCCGGGTCATGATCACCAGCCAGAATCATGGTTTTGCGGTGATGGCCGACAGCCTTCCGGCCACGGCGGCGGTGACCCATGTGTCGCTGTTTGACGGTAGCCTGCAGGGCATCGAGTTGACGGATCGGCCGGTATTCAGTTTTCAGGGCCATCCTGAGGCGAGCCCTGGTCCCCACGACGCGTCCGGTCTTTTTGACCGATTCCTGGCGCTGATGCACGAACACCGAGATTGACTATGCCCAAGAGAAGCGATATCCGTTCCATTCTGATCATCGGAGCCGGGCCCATCGTCATTGGCCAGGCATGCGAATTTGATTATTCTGGCGCTCAGGCCTGTAAGGCGCTGCGAGAAGAAGGCTATCGCGTCATTCTGGTCAATTCCAATCCGGCGACGATCATGACCGATCCCGGTATGGCCGACGCAACCTACATCGAGCCGATCAACTGGCGCACCTTGGAGCGCATCATCGAACGTGAGCGTCCTGACGCCTTGTTGCCGACCATGGGCGGACAGACTGCGCTGAATTGCGCCCTCGATCTGGCGCGCGAAGGGGTCTTGGCCCGTTACGGTGTGGAAATGATCGGAGCTCGACAGGAAGCCATCGACAAGGCAGAAGATCGGGAAAAGTTCAAAGCTGCCATGACCCGCATCGGCTTGTCCACACCCCGTTCGGCCATTGCGCACAGCATGGAAGAAGCGTTGCAGGTGCAGGCCCAGATCGGTTTCCCGGCCATTATTCGGCCTTCTTTCACCATGGGCGGGAGTGGAGGCGGCATCGCCTACAACCAGGAAGAGTTCATGGCCATTTGTGAGCGCGGCCTGGAAGCCTCGCCGACCCGCGAACTGCTGGTTGAAGAATCGGTCATCGGCTGGAAAGAGTATGAGATGGAAGTGGTGCGTGATTGCAAGGACAACAGCATCATCATTTGCTCCATTGAAAACTTGGATGCCATGGGCGTTCATACCGGTGATTCGATCACCGTAGCGCCGGCTCAGACGCTGACGGACAAGGAATATCAGATCATGCGCAATGCCTCGCTGGCGGTTTTGCGCGAAATCGGTGTGGAAACTGGGGGCTCCAACGTTCAGTTTGCCATCAACCCGGCCGATGGGCGCATGATCGTCATCGAAATGAATCCGCGGGTGTCCCGTTCTTCGGCGCTGGCCTCCAAGGCGACGGGGTTTCCAATTGCCAAAGTGGCCGCCAAACTTGCGGTGGGGTACACCCTTGATGAGCTGAAAAATGAGATCACGGGCGGCGCAACCCCGGCATCCTTCGAGCCGACCATCGATTATGTGGTGACCAAGGTTCCGCGCTTTGCCTTTGAGAAATTTCCTCAGGCCAATGACCGTTTGACGACCCAGATGAAATCTGTCGGTGAAGTGATGGCCATTGGTCGTAACTTTCAGGAATCGCTGCAGAAAGCGCTGCGTGGCCTGGAAACCGGGGCTGATGGCCTCAACGAAATGACGACCGATCGCGCGATGATCGAGGCCGAGTTGGCCAATCCTGGGCCCCATCGTTTGTGGTATCTGGCCGATGCTTTCCGTATCGGTCTCGATTTTGATCATATTCACCGACTTTCCCATGTCGATCCCTGGTTTTTGGCTGAAATCGAAGATTTGGTGGCAGAAGAGCGGCGCATTCGTGCGTCATCCTGGCAGGCTTGGGACAGTTTGCGTTGGCGTACCGTAAAAGGTAAAGGTTTTTCCGATCGTCGTTTGGCCCACCTTCTTGGGGTAGACGAAAAGACAGTGCGCGACGGGCGTACGGCGCAGGGTGTGCGGCCTGTGTACAAACGGGTAGATACCTGCGCAGCCGAGTTTGCCACACAAACGGCCTATTTGTATTCAACCTACGATGAAGAGTGCGAAGCGTATCCCAGTGAGCGGCGCAAGATCATGGTGCTCGGGGGTGGGCCCAATCGCATCGGACAGGGAATCGAATTCGACTACTGTTGCGTTCATGCCGCCATGGCACTGCGCGAGGATGGTTATGAAACCTTGATGGTTAACTGCAATCCTGAAACCGTGTCGACGGATTACGACATGTCGGACCGCTTGTACTTCGAGCCCCTGACCCTCGAAGATGTGCTGGAAATTGTCCATCGTGAACAGCCCGCTGGTGTCATCGTGCAATTTGGGGGCCAGACGCCGCTCAAACTGGCCCGTGGCCTGGAAGCGGCAGGAGTGCCCATCATCGGCACATCACCGGACAGCATCGACCGTTCGGAAGACCGGCAACGTTTCCAGAAAATGTTGGTCGAACTGGGGTTGCGCCAACCGGAGAACCGTACGGCCGATCAGCGCGAAGCGGTCATGGCCGCAGCGCAGGAACTAGGGTATCCCCTCGTGGTGCGACCCAGCTATGTGCTGGGTGGGCGAGCCATGCAGATTGTTCATACGCCGATGGATCTGGAGAAGTATCTGCGCGATACCGTTACCGAGGCGGAAGGCATGCATGGCATTGCCATTTCCCCCCGTTCACCCTTATTGCTGGATCGTTTTCTGAACGATGCCATCGAGGTCGATGTAGACGCCGTATGCGATGGGGAGCATGTGGTGATCGGGGCGATCATGGAACATATCGAACAGGCGGGCGTGCATTCCGGAGATTCTGCTTGCTCCATCCCCCCCTACAGTCTGTCGCCCGAAGTGCAGGACGAATTGCGGCGCCAGACGACGGCCATGGCGAAAGAGTTGGGTGTTGTCGGTTTGATGAATGTGCAGTTTGCTCTGCAAGGGGATACGGTGTATGTTCTCGAGGTCAACCCTAGGGCTTCGCGTACGGTTCCCTACGTGGCCAAAGCCACAGGGCGTCCATTGGCCAAGATAGCGGCACGTTGCATGGTGGGGCAACGTTTGCTGGACCAGGGTGTGACCGGCGAGGTCGTTCCCGATTATTACGCAGTCAAAGAAGCGGTGTTTCCCTTCACCAAGTTTCCTGGTGTGGACCCCATTCTTGGGCCGGAGATGAAATCGACCGGCGAGGTAATGGGGGTCGGCGCGACATTTGCTGAAGCCTTTGTCAAGTCTCAATGGGCTGCGGGCGTCAAACTTCCGACATCGGGCAAGGTATTCCTCAGCGTCAGGAATGCCGACAAGGCGCCCCTTGTGGAAGTGGCCCGCTCGTTGGCGGAGATGGGGTTTACCCTGGTTGCGACCCGGGGGACCGGTGCTGCCCTGACTGCCGCGGGACTCAAAGTGACGCTGGTCAACAAGGTGACAGAAGGTCGCCCCCATGTGGTGGACATGATCAAAAACCGAGAAATTGTTTTGATCATCAATACGGTAGAAGAGCATTCCCGTGCTGTTCAAGATTCCTGGTCGATTCGCAACGCCGCTTTGCAGGGACGTATCACCTACTACACCACTTTGGCCGGTGCGCGCGCGGCAGCGATTGGCATGCGCGGTGGCCTGACGTCTGCGGTGCGTGAATTGCAGGGATTGCACGCTTCGTTGAGCCGGTCGTGATCAGAATCATGCTTGGGATAAGGCATTGGAAGGAGTGAACGGATGCAAAAAACACCATTGACCGTACGTGGTGCGGAAAAACTGAAAGAGGAGCTCCATCAGCTCAAACATACTCATCGTCCCGCTGTGATCCAGGCCATCAGCGAGGCCAGGGCTCAAGGCGATTTGTCAGAGAATGCCGAGTACGATGCGGCCAAGGAAAGGCAGTCTTTCATTGAAGGGCGGATCGCTGAACTGGAGTCGAAGCTGTCGAGCGCGCAGATCATCGATCCCACGCAGATTGACGCTGACGGCCGTTGCGTTTTTGCTGCTACGGTGGAAATGGAGGATCTGGATACGGGGGATGTCTTTACCTATCAAATCGTGGGTGACGACGAAGCGGACATCAAAGAGGGCAAGATTTCCATCGGCTCTCCGCTGGCGCGCGCCTTGATTGGAAAGTCTGCTGGGGACGTGGCTGAAGTCAATGCCCCCGGCGGGGTTCGGGAATACGAAATACGGGATGTCCGATATGGTTGAGGGGCGGCGCCGCGCGCCTGGACAGACGCGAATTGCAGTGACCAAGCCAGACGTGACCCGTAACAGCAAGGTCAAGAAAGCGGCACGGCCCCAGGCCAAACGGCTTCAACCCGCACCTTTGGTGTTGCCCGATGCGGGGGCAACGCTGATATTGACGGTGGATGAACGTCTGGCCTTGCGACGTCAGGCCCATGGCCTGTCACCGGTGGTGATGATGGGGCAAGCCGGATTGACCGATGCTGTCATGCTTGAAATGGAAAGAGCCCTGCGCAGTCATGGGCTTATCAAAGTCAAGGCAGTTCTCAGTGAGGATCGGGCGCAACGGGAGGTCATGGCGGAACAGATTACCCAACGCCTGTCAGCGGCCTTGGTGCAGCAGATTGGCAAGATACTGGTACTTTACCGGCCCCGATGAAACCAACCAGGACCAGCAAGGCCTGGATGCGGGAACACATCAACGATCCTTTTGTCCAAAAGGCTAAGCGTGAAGGGTACCGTTCCCGAGCTTCCTACAAATTGATGGAAATCGATGATCGCGACAGGTTGCTCAAGTCGGGGTTGTCTGTGGTTGACCTGGGCGCGTCTCCTGGGGGTTGGTGCCAAGTGGCGCGACAGCGCATGGGCAAACAAGGCAAGGTGGTGGGCATCGATTTATTGCCCATGGAACCGTTGGACGGGGTGATGTTTGTGCAAGGAGATTTTCGTGAAGCTGAGGTCTACAGCCATCTGAAAGAACTTTTGCAAAACCGACCGGCAGACCTTGTTTTATCCGATCTGGCCCCCAATATCAGTGGGGTGGTGCTCTACGATCAAGCCCGTGCGGCCGAATTGTGGGAGTTGGCTCTGGGGTTTGCCCAGGAGGTATTGGGCGAAGAAGGGAAGTTTCTTGTGAAGGTTTTTCATGGTGCTGATTTTGAGCCGTTTGTGCGTCTCATGCGCGCAACATTCCAACGGGTGGTGACGCGCAAGCCTGCTGCGTCAAGAGATCGCAGCCCTGAAGTGTATCTGCTGGGGAGCGGGTTGAAGGCGTTGGCGTTGGGCGAGAATGTTTAACGAGCGATGAAACTTGGGCGTACAATGGTTCAACGGTTAGAAGGCTTCATGACGATGTCTTGGAGGATTGGTCTTGAATAGTATTGTGAAAAACGTGTTGGCCTGGCTGTTTGTGGGACTGGTGTTGATGTTGTTGGTGAGCCAGTTCCAGGGGCATCAACCCTCCGGTGATGTTTTGAGCTATTCCTCGTTCATCGACGAAATGAAGGCCGGTCATGTCAGCAAGGTCATCATGGATGGCCGCGCCCTGCACGGCGAGCGTTCCGATGGAAAACCTTTCACGACCTATACACCTTCCGATCCGTGGTTGGTCAGCGATTTGCTCAAGTATGGTGTCAATGTCACCGCCAAGCCTGAAGAAGAACCTTCGTTGTTCATGAACATGCTGATGTCATGGTTCCCCATGCTTCTGTTGGTGGCCGTGTGGATCTTCTTCATGCGTCAGATGCAGGGTGGAGGTCGGGGAGGTGCGTTTTCGTTTGGCAAAAGTCGTGCGCGCATGCTGGATGAGAACACCAATCCTGTGACCTTCGCCGATGTGGCTGGAGTCGACGAAGCCAAAGAAGAAGTGGGAGAGCTGGTCGAGTTTTTGCGTGACCCCAGCAAGTTCCAGAAGCTTGGTGGTCGTATACCGCGCGGCGTATTGATGGTGGGAAGTCCCGGAACAGGAAAGACCTTGCTGGCCCGAGCCATTGCCGGAGAGGCCAAAGTTCCCTTCTTCAGCATTTCCGGTTCGGATTTTGTCGAAATGTTCGTGGGCGTGGGTGCGGCGCGTGTGCGCGACATGTTTGAACAGGCCAAAAAGAATGCTCCTTGCATCGTGTTCATCGATGAGATCGATGCGGTCGGGCGTCAGCGTGGTGCTGGTTTGGGTGGGGGCAATGACGAACGGGAGCAAACCCTGAACCAGATGTTGGTGGAAATGGATGGTTTTGAGGGGACCGCCGGGGTGATCGTGATTGCGGCGACCAACCGCCCGGATGTGCTCGACCCGGCCTTGTTACGCCCTGGGCGTTTTGATCGCCAGGTGGTGGTGCCATTGCCGGACATTCGTGGTCGCGAGCAGATTCTGATGGTGCATATGCGCAAGGTACCGATTGCGCCCGATGTTCGTGCCGACATCATTGCTCGGGGGACCCCAGGGTTTTCCGGTGCCGATTTGGCCAATTTGGTGAATGAATCTGCTCTTTTTGCGGCGCGAGGCAACAAACGTCTGGTGGACATGGAAGACTTCGAGCGTGCCAAGGATAAGATCATCATGGGCGCAGAGCGACGTTCCATCGTGATGCCCGAGCAAGAGCGTCGTAACACGGCCTATCACGAAGCGGGGCACGCGGTGGTGGCCCGTTTGCTGGATCGTACCGACCCCGTGCATAAGGTGACCATCATTCCGCGCGGACGTGCTTTGGGGGTTACCATGCAATTGCCTACGGAAGATCGTTACAGCATGAATCGTGACCAGATTTTGCAAAACATTGCGGTTCTGTTCGGTGGGCGCATTGCCGAAGAAGTGTTCATGAATCAGATGACCACTGGCGCCAGCAATGACTTTGAGCGTGCCACCGATATGGCGCGGCGCATGGTGACCCAGTGGGGCATGTCCAGTTCCTTGGGGACCATGGTGTACGGCGAGAACGAAGGGGAAGTTTTCCTGGGTCGTTCCATTGCCACCCATAAGAATGTCTCCGAAGCCACCATGCAAAAGGTTGACAGTGAGATACGCCGCATCATCGATGAACAGTATGGCCTGGCGCGGAGCCTGATCGAATCCCATCGCAGTGAAATGGAGGCGATGGCGCATGCCCTGTTGGAATGGGAAACCATCGATGCAGAACAAATTGACGACATCATGAACGGACGGCCTCCACGTCCGCCCAAACCCAGCGCGGCCACGCCCAACCCCCCCAGCAAGCCGTCGGCCATGCCACCGGCGGCACCTACCCCTTCGGCCACGGCGACGACACAACCTGCCCAGGAAGTTTGACAGGCCGGGTTGTGGCTGAAAGGGTTTGATGGCGATGCTTAGGCCAGCCGTGCGTTGTGGGTCGAGGGTCATGTCCTGTGAGCGTCCCTTGATCATGGGGATCCTCAACGTTACCCCGGATTCATTTTCCGATGGTGGTCGTTATGGCGATACGGCTTCTGCCTTGACACGTGCTCAGGAAATGGTCGCCGAGGGAGCGGACCTGATCGACGTTGGAGGCGAGTCCACTCGCCCTGGCGCCAGTCCGGTTCCCATTCAAGAAGAATGTCGGCGCATCATCCCGGTGATCGAACGCTTGGCTTCCGACCTGGACAGACCCATTTCCGTGGATACGCGTCATGCAGAAGTCATGCAAAAAGCCGTAGCGGCGGGGGCGACGCTGGTCAATGACATTGAGGCGTTGACCGATCCTGCTTCTCTGGATTGCCTCCTGAACCATGACGTGGCGGTATGCCTGATGCACATGCAGGGTGAGCCGGAATCGATGCAGCGTGAGCCGTACTATGCTGGCGATGTTGTCCAGGAAGTTCGACATTTTCTTGTCGGTCGGGCACGTTGGCTGGAGCGGCAAGGCGTGGGGCGTGATCGAATCCTCATCGATCCCGGTTTTGGCTTTGGCAAGACCCGCGACCATAATCTGGCGCTGCTCGCCCACCTCGATGCCTTGGTCGATTCGGGCTATGCCCTTCTCGCAGGACTATCGCGCAAATCGATGTTGGTCGATCAGCCCGGCACGGTAGCCCCCATGCATAGAACCGGCGGAAGTTTGGCGGCTATGCTTTGGGCTGTGCAGGCCGGGGCCTCCATGGTGCGTGTACACGATGTGGCGGAAAGTCGCCAGGCTCTTGATATTTGGACTCGACTGAAGGAGAAGGCAAGATGACGCGACGTTTCTTTGGTACGGATGGCATTCGAGGCAAGGTTGGCGAACGGCCGATGACACCAGAGGTGATGCTGAACCTCGGTTTCGCTGCGGGGACGGTGCTGGCACGCCATGAAATGGGTGTGAGACAGGAACGACCGGTGGTCATTGTCGGTAAGGATACCCGTATCTCAGGATACATGATTGAGTCGGCGCTGGAGGCTGGACTATCGGCAGCAGGGGTGGATGTTATCCTGTTGGGGCCCATGCCTACCCCGGCTGTGGCTTATCTGGTGCGTGCTTTGCGACTGCAGGCAGGTGTGATGATCAGCGCTTCCCATAATCCTTTCGAAGACAACGGGGTCAAGTTTTTTTCCGCCGATGGCATGAAACTGCCCGACAGTGTGGAACTGGAGATCGAGGGATTGCTGGAACAGTCCTGGTCTTGCCAACCTTCGGCGCAACTGGGGCATGTGCGACGTATGAACGATGCTGCGGGGCGCTACATTGAATTTTGCAAAAGCACCTTTCCCTCCAATCTCGACCTCAAAGGATTGAAACTGGTGGTGGATTGTGCCCATGGAGCGACCTACCACATCGCTCCCCTGGTATTCCATGAACTGGGAGCAGAAGTCATTGCCATCGGCAATGCACCGAATGGAACCAACATCAATGACCATTGTGGGGCCACGCATGTGGCTGCCGTGCAGGAAGCGGTACTGGCCCATCAGGCTCATTTGGGCATAGCCCTGGATGGAGATGGTGATCGCTTGATCATGGTCGATGAGCAAGGGCAATCTTACGATGGCGATCAATTGCTTTATGCCGTCGTCAAGCATCGCCAGTCATTGCCCGGTTTTGCGGGAGGGGTGGTGGGAACCTTGATGACCAATATGGCCATCGAAAAAGCTTTTGAACGCCGCCGCATTCCCTTTGCCCGTGCTCGCGTGGGTGATCCGTATGTGCTGGAAATGATGCTGGAACGGGGCTGGCTCTGGGGTGGCGAAAACTCGGGGCATCTGATCTGTCGTGATAAGCATAGTACGGGCGATGGCATCATTTCTGCGCTTCAGGTCTTGGCTGCGCTGGTCAGCCAGGGGGTTGGGCTGGCAGGGTACACCGCCGAAGTCAGGTTGTATCCGCAGCGTCTCGTCAATGTTCGTGCGGCGCGGGCGGTCGACATCAAAAGCGTACCTGGTGTTGTGCAAGCGGTAGCAGACGCTGAGGCTGATCTTGCCGAAAAAGGTCGTGTGCTGTTGCGTCCTTCGGGAACCGAACCCCTGATTCGGGTCATGGTCGAGGGAGAGGAAGAGGTCCGTGTCAATCGCTGGGCTGAGCAAATTGCTCAGGCGGTGAGTGAGGCTGTCGCCTGACGCCTAGGGCAAAAATTCGGGATCGACAATAGTACGCAAAACGATTTGATGCTGACCTTGACGAATCCGCTGGGTCAGCCACCACAACGCTCCTTTGCGTATACTCCAGAGCGCAGGTTCACCCGTCAACAACAGAGCGGCCACTTGTCCCAGAGTGGGTTGATGCCCAACGATCAGGGTGGTGGCGTGAAGTGGGTTGTTGGGCCAGCCGGTGACCCTTAGCAGGTCATGAATCGAGGCTGAAGTGCCCAGCGCGTCGCGCGTTTCGGCTTGGGGTATGTAGGCTTGCACGGTTTGTTGTGTCCGTTGCGCGGGACTGACCAGCACGCGGCAAGGCTGTGGCAAATGGCGATCAAGCCAACGTGCCACAGCCTTTGCCTGACGGCCGCCACGATCGGTCAGGTTGCGCTGTTCGTCTGGGTAACCTTCCTCGGCTTCGGCGTGACGCCATAACAACAAATGGGATATGCTCATGTCCAGAAGGATAAACGTTTCAATAAAAACAGATGGGAGATGAAAGCCGCTCGATTGCGTGCCGGTTTGGCGCGCACGTAATGTCCTTGCCCATTCATCAGCCATGCCTGGCGATTGTCGCGCAGGTAAGGGCGAAGACCCTCTTCGAGGATTCGGCGCTTGATTCTGGGATCGAGAATCGGGACGCAAACCTCGATGCGTCGGAAGAAATTGCGATCCATCCAGTCCGCACTGGAAAGGTACAGCTGATGGGTCCCGCCATGACGGAAGTAGTAAACGCGGTGATGTTCCAGAAAACGACCGATGATCGAGCGAACGCGAATATGCTCAGATAGGCCAGGCACCCCGGGGCGTAGCAGACAGACGCCGCGCACAATGAGATCGATGCGAACGCCGATTTGGCTGGCTTTGTACAATGCCTCGATGAGAATGGGCTCGGTCAAGGCGTTCATCTTGGCGATGATGTGTCCCTTCTGACCCGCTGCGGCGTATTCGCATTCCCTGTCGATGGCGGCAAGGACTTGGCTGTGCAGTGTAAATGGGGCTTGCCAGAGGTGACGCAGGCTCTCCTGGCGCCCCAATCCGGTGATTTGCATGAAGATCGCACTGACGTCGGCGGTGATCTCGGGATGGGCGGTGAAAAGGCCAAAATCGGTGTACAGGCGTGCCGTGCGCACATGGTAGTTTCCGGTTCCAAGGTGGGCATAACGCTTCAGTTCACCGGCTTCACGTCGGATGATCAGGCACATTTTGGCGTGGGTCTTGTAACCAAAAACGCCATAGACCACATGGGCCCCGGCATCTTCCAGTTTGGAGGCCCAGTTGATGTTGGCCTCTTCGTCGAAGCGTGCCAGCAGTTCCACCACCACCGTGACCTCTTTGCCCTGGCGTGCGGCTTCGATGAGGGCGTCGATCAGCTCGGAATCGTCGCCAGCGCGGTATACAGTCTGCTTGATGGCCAGCACGTCGGGATCGCAGGCGGCTTGCTGGACAAACTGAACGACGGGTGTAAAAGGCTGGAAAGGGTGATGAAGAAGAATGTCTTGTTTGCTCAAGGCGGCAAAAAGAGGCGGGTTATCCTTCAGGGCTCGGGGAGGCTGCGGAAAAAAGGGCGAAAACTTGAGATCGGGGCGGTCCACCATGTCGGCCACTTGCATGAGCCGGACCAGATTAACCGGGCCATCCACGCGATAGAGATCGGTTTCTTTGAGATCAAAAGTCTGCAACAGGAAACGGCTCATGGCTTCTGAGCAATTTTCGGGGATTTCGAGCCGTACCTCATCGCCATATTGGCGATGACGCAACTCGCCGGTCAGAGCCAGGCGCAGGTCGCTGACATCGTCGTCATCCAGCAGCAGTTCGCTGTTGCGGGTAACGCGGAATTGGTAACAGCCTTCTACCGTGAGTCCCTGGAATAAGTCGCCAACGTTGGCGTGCAAGACGGAAGACAGAAAAATGAACCCGTAGGGACATTCGCTGATATCTTCGGGTAGGCGGATGAAGCGCGGCAATGCTCGTGGGGCCTGGACGATGGCATGGCTGCTGGGGCGTCCGAAGGCATCCACGCCGGAGAGTTCCACGGCAAAGTTGAGGCTTTTGTTGAGAATGCGTGGAAAAGGGTGGGCGGTGTCCAGTCCTATGGGGGTAAGAACAGGCTTGACCTCCCTCAGGAAATAGTCCCGTGCCCAACGGTGTTGGGCTTCGGTCCAATGACCGCGGCGCAGGAAGGTGATGCCTTGCTCCGCCAGTCGGGGCAACACACGTTCGTTGAGCAAGCGGTACTGGTGGGCTACGAGGGCATGGGCCTCTTCACTGAGCAGGCGGTAGACCTCTTTCGGATTCAGGCCGTCCGGGCCTGATTGTGTGATGTTTTCGTGCAGTTGCTGTTTCAGCCCGGCGACGCGGGTTTCAAAAAACTCGTCCAGGTTGCTGCTGACAATGCAGAGGTACTTGAGCTGTTCGAGGAGCGGGGTGGCATCATCCTCGACCATGGCTAAAACCCGGCGATTGAAAGCCAAAAGACCAAGTTCGCGGTTGAGGTAACGAGAAGGCGGATGGGTGTCGCTGGGGCTTGCGGATGGATAGGGAAATGGGGACATGATACGGTACAAGTTTATCACCGAAGGAATGGCAAGGGAAATCATGTGACAGGCTATGAAAGGCTGAACAAACAGTCACAAAGAATTCACGAATGCGTCATGCCTTGGTAACGGCGGGAAGCGATATTGGCTGGAATATTGGTTCGAATTGGAGTGACCCATGCCTCACCTCGAATACAGTGCAGACGTATTGCGGCAGCCTCGTCTCGTGTTTCAGTATGCCCGTTCCGAAGCGGATGTGCGGGCGGCGCAGCGTTTGCGCTGGCAGGTTTTTCATGAAGAAATGGGGGCACACTTGCGCAGCCCCGAGCATGGTGTGGATCAGGATCGTTTCGACGAGCTCTGCGATCACCTTTTGGTGCGAGACACGCGAACGGGTGAAGTGATTGGCACTTACCGCATTCTCAATGCGCTCCAAGCTGAGAAAGCCGGTGGTTTCTATTCGGATGGCGAGTTTGACTTGTCGCGGCTGACCCATCTGCGTTCTCAGGTAATGGAAGTGGGGCGTGCCTGTGTGCACCCAAAATACCGCAGTGGCGCCGCGATTGCGGTGTTATGGGCGGGACTGGCCGAATACATTCGCAGTCATCATGTGCAATACCTGATGGGTTGTGCCAGCATCAGCATGGCCGATGGAGGGCATGCCGCCGCAGCTTTGTACCGCCAGTTGGAACGGGATCATGGCGCGCCTCCGGAATGGCGCGTTTTTCCTCATTGCGCTTTGCCGCTGGGAGCCCTGGATGACGGGCGTGAAGTCGAGGTTCCTCCCCTGATCAAGGCATATCTCAGGGTTGGTGCCTATGTCTGCGGGGCCCCTGCCTGGGATCCCGATTTCAATACGGCCGACTGTCTGTTGCTGTTGCCGACGGATGCGATGGACCATCGCTATTCGCGCCACTTCATGAAACAATCCGCACAGGGTAAGACACGTTTGCTGGGCTAAAGGCCGACAGGGGTTACCGGGAGGCTCCAATCTGGTAGAGTGAGCCTATTTGGGCGCAGGAGAGGTCATGAGCACGTCGGTGGTGGCCGCTGTGGATTTGGGGTCCAACAGTTTCCGTCTTCAGGTAGCCAAAGTGGTCCAAGGGCAACCCTATACATTGGATGCCATCAAGGAATCGGTGCGTCTGGCCGCAGGTTTGCAGTCGGATCGAACGCTGGACCTGGCGACTCAGGAAAGAGCGTTGGCGTGCTTGCGGCGCTTCGGTGAGCGTTTGCGTGGCGTGCCTGCAGAGTCGATACGGGTGGTTGGCACCAATACCTTGCGTGTGGCCCTGAATACCGAAGCGTTTTTGAGTGCGGCAGAAGGGGCTCTGGGCGTTCCGATTGAAATCATTGCCGGACAGGAAGAGGCACGTCTGATCTTTATCGGCGTTGGTCATACATTGCCTCGTGTCAGTGGCAGGAGGCTGGTGGTCGACATCGGTGGAGGATCGACCGAAGTCATCATTGGTCGCGGCATCAAGCCGCAGCGCATGGAAAGCCTGTACATGGGTTGTCTCAGCTACAGCCGCCAATTTTTTCCTCAGGGGAAGGTTACCGAAAAAAATTGGCAGGCTGCGGAGATGGCTGCAGCCAGCGAGCTGCAAGCGCTCATGGCGGGGTTTGGCCCTGGGCAATGGGACCAGGCCGTGGGGTCGTCCGGAACCG
>JAJYQG010000060.1 GCA_021794775.1 Pseudomonadota bacterium | reverse complement strand
CTGAAAGGCAAACTGGAGGTGGAGGGCTCGCCCTCTGTCGCCGCCAGCGGCCTTGGCACCGGCCCCGGCGTGGCGCGCGAGGTGGAAGAAGCCTTGGGGTCGTTGGGTTACCACGAACGTGAAATTCGCCATGCATTGGGCCAGCTGTCATTGACCCAATGTTCCGTTGAGGAAGCCATACGCCTGGCCCTGAAACAGATGATGTCGGGGAGAGGGGCATGAAGGCTGGTGCGGGCGGAGGTAGGCCATGATCGAGCAGGAACGTCTGGTGGCAGGGGGCGTTGCTTCGCGCCAGGAAGAGGCGCAGGAACGGGCCTTGCGTCCGCGCCAGTTGCTGGAATACATCGGTCAGGGAAAAGCGCGGTCTCAGCTTGAGATTTTTATTCAGGCAGCGCGGCAGCGACAGGAAGCGCTGGATCACGTGCTGCTCTTTGGTCCGCCAGGTCTTGGCAAGACCACCCTGGCCCATATCATTGCTCATGAGATGGGCGTGAACCTGCGTCAAACGTCGGGACCGGTGCTGGAACGTGCCGGGGATCTGGCCGCTTTGCTGACCAATCTTGAACCCAACGATGTGCTGTTCATCGACGAAATTCATCGGTTGAGCCCCGTTGTGGAAGAAATTCTCTATCCGGCCCTCGAAGATTATCAGCTTGACATCATGATAGGAGAGGGACCGGCAGCCCGTTCCATCAAGCTCGACTTGCCACCTTTTACCCTGGTCGGGGCGACCACCCGTGCCGGCATGTTGACCAATCCTTTGCGCGACCGTTTCGGGATCGTGGCCCGGCTGGAATTTTATTCGGTCGACGAACTGACGCAAATCGTCGGAAGGTCGGCGCAACTGCTGGGGGTGAACATGGATGAGTCGGGGCGTCACGAAGTGGCGCGCCGCTCACGGGGAACGCCGCGGATCGCCAACCGTTTGTTGAAGCGGGTGAGGGACTACGCTCAGGTGCAGGAAGCCCCGACGATCAACCATTCGGTGGCGGATGCCGGGCTGAGACTGCTGGATGTCGACCCGCAAGGGTTTGATGTGATGGATCGCAAGCTGTTGCATACGATCATCGAGAAGTTTGCCGGAGGGCCAGTCGGGGTGGACAATCTGGCCGCAGCCATCGGCGAAGAGCGCGATACCATCGAAGATGTGCTGGAACCCTTTTTGATCCAGCAGGGTTATCTGCAGCGTACGGCTCGAGGGCGTGTGGCGACTCCTCTGGCCTACCGGCATCTCGGTTTGTCTGTTGCTTCAGCTCTTACCGAGGGCTTGATGTTGGAGGGGGAAGGGTGAACGACCACAGCCACCAGGTTCGCGTCAGAATCTACCATGAGGACACCGATGCGGGTGGTGTGGTGTATCACGCCAATTATCTGCGTTACATGGAACGTGCGCGCACCGAGTGGCTCGAAGCCACGGGCTTTGATCATGATCGCGTCGAGCGAGAATGGGGCGTTTTGTTTGTCGTGCGTGCCATCGATGTCGCTTTTCTGCGGCCAGCCCGTCTCGGCGATACCTTGCAAGCTGTGGCTGAACTGGGCGAGGTGCGCCATGGTCTGATGATTTTCCGGCAGCGGGTGCTGCGTCAAGAACAGGTGCTGGTGCGTGCCAAAGTTACGGTGGTATGTGTGCATGCCGCCGATTTTACGTTGGCACCCGTGCCAGAAGTTTTGTTGCATGTTTTGGGGGTGAAAGGGTGAATATAACGTCCGATATATCGTTGGTGTCGCTGGTGTTACAAGCCAGTGTGCTGGTCCAGATCGTCATGGGCATTCTGTTGCTGGTTTCATTGTTGTCCTGGTCCTACATTTTTACCAAGATGCTGACTTTGGGCAAGACACGGCGTGAGACGACCAAGTTTGAGGAAGAGTTCTGGGCATCCTCGGATTTGGGCATGTTGTACCAACGGGCTTCTGCCCGTCCCGAAGTGGTGGGAGCCCTGGAACGCATCTTTGAGTCCGGTTATCGGGAATTCTTGCGTCATCGCAAGTCCGGCATGGGGGATGCCGAAACCTTGGTCAATGGGGTTCAGCGGGCCATGAAAGCAACCTTCCAGCGCGAACAGGACAGACTGGAGTCCCATTTGGCCTTTCTGGCTACCGTCGGCTCCGTCAGTCCCTACGTGGGGTTGTTTGGGACCGTATGGGGGATCATGAATGCTTTTCGTGGTCTGGCCAACGTCGGGCAAGCGACTCTGGCCCATGTGGCGCCGGGCATTGCCGAAGCTTTGGTGGCGACGGCCATGGGATTGTTTGCCGCCATTCCTGCCGTGGTGGCGTACAACCGTTTTGCCCATGATACGGATCGCTTGGCCAACCGCTTCGAGAGCTTCATGGAGGAGTTTCCCAATATTCTGCAGCGCCAGATCAAGACCGCTGCCGCGGGGCGCTGATCATGGCCAGGAAGCCTCGTCGTGCGATGAGTCAAATCAATGTGGTGCCTTACATCGATGTGATGTTGGTGCTGCTGGTGATTTTTATGGTGACAGCTCCAATGATCAATCCGGGGCAGGTGGACTTGCCGTCGGTCGGTCAGAATCTGGCCCAGACGCAGGATCCCGTCGAAGTCATTTTGCATCAGGATGGCAAGCTGTCGATTCGGGACAGTCGGCAGGGTGGGGCAGAAGAAGCGGTGACCCACGATCGTCTGGCCGATCGCATGGCCTCGTTGCACGCAACGCAACCAGACCGTCCCGTGGTGATTGCGGCCGATCGTTCGGTACGCTATGACGAGGTGATGCAGATCATGGATCTGCTCAAGAAGGCCGCCATCACCCGCATTGGTTTGTTGGCACGAGGGCGTTCGGGCTGATGAACAGGGCTATGCCGTCACGGGAGGCGGGGGCGCGCACGCTGGGGTGGGTGCTGTCGATCATGGTGCACGGGGGGTTCGTGGCCGTGCTGGTGCTGGGCGTGTCCTGGCAGCGGCACCCCGAACCTGCACCCATGATGGCCGAAATTTGGTCCAATCTTCCGCGCCCTGCCACCAGCACCGACCTGCCGGCCCCTCCGGTCACCCCGGTGCCAGCCCCCGCACCGGCCCCCCCCCCCCGCACCCCCACCCCCGCCCC
>JAJYQG010000095.1 GCA_021794775.1 Pseudomonadota bacterium | reverse complement strand
GATTTCGGTGTGGCCAAACAGGCGATTGCGTTCCACTTCAAAACTGTTGAGGACTTTGCCGCGCAACGGCAAAATGGCCTGGGTCTGTTTGTTGCGCGCCAGTTTGGCCGACCCCCCCGCCGAATCGCCTTCAACCAGAAACAACTCCCGTTCGACGATGCGTTCCGCCTCGCAATCGGTCAGTTTGCCGGGCAAAACCACCACGCTGCTGCTCTTGCGCTTCTCGATCTTCTGCCCCGACTTCATGCGCGACAGGGCTTGCTGGATCACCGACTCCGCCAGCTTCTTGCCCTCTTCAACGTGACGGTTGAGCCAATGCTCGAACGGATCGCGCACCAGCATGGTCACCAGCTTGAGGGCTTCGCGGTTGGTCAGTTTTTCTTTTGTCTGACCTTGAAATTGCGGATCCAGCATTTTGACCGACAAAACAAAATGAAGACGCGCTCCCACGTCTTCCTGCTGCAGGCGCACATGGCGTGGCAGCAGGCCATGATGCTCGATGAAGGACTTGAGCGCGTCGAACAGGCCACTGCGCAAACCCGATTCATGGGTACCGCCAGCGGGGGTGGGTATCAGGTTGACGAAGGATTCCCCTTGCATGGTGCGCTGCTCAACCCAGGTCAAGGCCCATTCGGCACCCTCACCCAGCGAAAACACCTCGGCACCGGGATGCTGCTCGGTGATCGACTGCTGGCCCGTGAAAATCGGGATGATGCGCCCCTCTTCGGGCACCTGCTCTTCGAGATATTGGGCAATGCCTTGGGCATAATGCCAATGCTGCACCAACGGTTCGCCCGCTTCCTGCTCGGTGGCCAGGGTGACCTTGACGCCGGGCAACAGCACAGCTTTGGAACGCAGGATGCGCTCGAGTTCCTTGAGCGACACCGTCGGCTCGTCAAAATAGCGGGGATCGGGCCAAACCCGGACATGGGTTCCACTCTGACGCACCGGACAACTGCCCTGGATTTCCAGCGGTGTCACCACATGGCCCCCCTCGAAGGCCATGTGGTGACGTTTCCCTTCGCGCTTGACCGTGACTTCGAGGCGCCGCGCCAACGCATTGGTGACCGAAACCCCAACGCCATGCAGCCCTCCGGCAAAGGCATAGGCACCGACCCCGCCGGTCTTGTCGAACTTGCCTCCGGCGTGCAAACGGGTAAACACCAGCTGCAGCGTGGGTTCGCCTTCTTCCGGATGCAGACCGCAAGGTATGCCGCGACCGTCATCCTCTACCGCAACCGAACCATCGCGATGAAGCGTCACGGCGATCGAAGTGGCATGTCCGCCCAGGGCTTCGTCGGCAGCATTGTCGATGACTTCCTGGATGATATGGGTAGGATCCTGGGTCCGGGTATACATGCCCGGACGTTCGCGCACCGGTTCCAACCCCTTGAGAACACGGATGCTTCCTTCTTCATAACGCTGATTTGCCAAACTCTTGATCCCGGCTGGTTGGTTTTGACGCAAAAAAAACGGTACCATCAAGGCCATGATCATCGCACGAAATCCGGCTTTCTGACCACCGTCAACGCATGCTTCGCTCCTCTTCTTCAACCCCGGATTCCCTTTGGGATGTCCTGATCATCGGCGCCGGTTTTGCCGGGCTGGCCCTGGCCTTGGCGCTGCAACGGCAAGACACGATGCGTTTCGTGGTGCTGGAACAAGGGGATAGCCCCGGCGGAACGTGGCGCGACAACCGCTATCCAGGCTGTGCCTGCGACGTTCCCTCCCACCTCTACTCATTGTCGTCAGGGCCCGCCTGGGACTGGCCGCGGCGCTATGGCTCAGGCCGTGACATCGAAGCCTACCTGAAGCAGGTGGCCTCCAGCGTGGCGCAGCATATCCGCTACCGGCACGGGGTGCGCAGCGCACGCTGGGATGAGGAGCGCCAATGCTGGCAGGTCGAATGCGCTGCGATCACCCTTCAGGCCCGGGTACTCATCAACGCTACCGGACCCTTGACCGAACCGGCCCTCCCCCCCATCGACGGCCTGGAGACCTTCGCAGGACCGGTGGTGCATTCGGCCCGCTGGCCCGCTTCACTGGATCTGGACGGACGACGGGTGGCGTTGATCGGCACGGGGGCCTCAGCCATTCAGATTGCCCCGGCGATCGTCGCCAAGGTGGCGCAACTGACCATCTTTCAGCGCAACGCCCCCTGGGTGGTGGCGCGCGCCGATCACGCCTACGCCCCACGCTGGCGCCAATTGTGGCAACGCTTCCCCTGGACCCGCAAGCTGTACCGCAGCTACCTGTATTGGAGGCAAGAATCGCGCGGCATCGCCTTCATGCACCCGCGGATCATGGCCTGGACCTCGCGTTCGTTGCTGCGCCAAATGCAGCGACAGATCTCCGAGGCCAGCCTCCGGCAACGGGTCACGCCCACCACCCCGATGGGCTGCCAACGCATCCTGCTTGCCGACGACTGGTGGTCAACGCTGCAGCAACCCCATGTCACCCTGACAAACCGCCCCATTGCCCGGGTGACGCCCGTCGGCCTGATCGACGACGAGGGCACCGTGCATGGTGCCGATGTGTTGTTGCTGGCCACCGGATTTCGTTATCAGGACAACCCCATGGCCGAACGCTTCATGGGCCGCCACGGGAAATCCCTGGCGGCCTGCTGGCACCAGCAACGGGGGGCTTTTTTCGGCATGATGCTGCCGGACTTTCCCAATTTCTTTCTGATGACCGGCCCCCACAGCGGTTTGGGGCATAATTCGATCCTGTTCATGATTGAAGCCCAGGTCAAAGGCATCTTGCGCTTGCTGAAGCTTGGTGCCCAGCGCGGTTCGCCACGGCTCTGCGTACGACCTGCCGTTTACCATGATTTTCTCGACGAGATGAACCGGCGCTCGCAGAACACACCCTGGATGCAGGGTTGCCAAAGCTGGTACCTGGATTCGCAAGGGCGCAACACAGCCCTCTGGCCCGGTTATTCTTTTGCTTATTGGTGGCGCGTGCAGCGCATAAAAATCGAGGATGTCATCGATGACTAGACGAATTTTGCCCGTCTTGGCCCTGATCTGCCTGATGCTGGCCCTATCGCCCGGCCAGGCAGCCCCCAGCGACAAC
>JAJYQG010000104.1 GCA_021794775.1 Pseudomonadota bacterium | reverse complement strand
CGTGACGGGCGCGCTTTCGCCGGGCCGGTCTGTTGCGGCCATTGGCGGTCTGAACACCGCGCCGGAGGCACTCAAGTCGGTGATGGAAGGCACGTACCCGGGCAAGGTGGTGATTTTTGCCACCTGCTATGGGCGTTTCAATGAACCGGGCATTGCGCTGGATTTGGAACATGTGCTGCGTCACCATGGCGTTGCTGTTCAATGGGTTGACCAGGAACGTTGTTGTGGTATGCCACGCCTGGAACTCGGGGATCTGGATGGGGTAGCCTTGCTCAAGCAACATAACATTGCGCGTCTCGATGCCTGGGTCCAGGATGGTTATGCCTTGATGGCCCCGGTTCCTTCCTGCGTTCTGTCATTCAAGCAGGAACTTCCTTTGCTTTTTCCGGATGATGAGGCTGTTCAGAGGGTCGCAGCTGCTTTTTACGATCCCTTCGATTACCTTTTGTTGCTGCATGCTGAAGGGTTGCTGAGAACGGATTTCAAGGTGCCGCTGGGTAGGATTTCCTATCATGTTCCTTGTCATTTGCGCGTTCAGAATAAGGGATTGCGTACCCGGGATCTGTTGCAGTTGATTCCGGGAACGACAGTGACGACGGTGGAGCGTTGTTCGGGCCATGATGGCACTTGGGGGGTCAAGGTTGAATTTTACGAGTCCTCCATGAAAATCGGAAAACCGGTGTTCAAACGTATGCAAGAGGCCAATCCGGATGTGATCAGTTCCGATTGTCCGATTGCCGCGCGTCATATTGTGCAAGGGATGGATGTGCCCGCCAACAAGGCGCACCCTTTGACGTTGTTGCGACGCGCCTATGGTTTGCCGGAGGCATGATGCTCACCCGCGCCGATTTGTGGAGCCTGGAGGCTTACGCGCAGCAGAGAGCAAGCTTTCGCGTGCAAGCCATGGCTCGTAAACGACTTCGTACGGTGCCTGTCGGCGACCATTTGACGTTGTTGTTCGAGGATGAAATGACGGTGCGCTACCAGGTTCAGGAGATGTTGCGCATCGAAAGAATCTTCGAGCCCCAAGCCATACAGGATGAGCTGGATGCTTATAACCCCCTCATTCCGGACGGGCATAACTGGAAAGCAACCTTGTTGATCGAATATGCCGATGTGGCTGAGCGGGTGGCAAGGTTGCGTGCTTTGCTGGGTGTCGAGAAGCGTGTCGGTTTGCGGGTCGATGGTTTCTCTGCAATGTATCCTGTGGCGGATGAAGACATGATCCGCGCATCCGCTGAAAAAACTTCTGCGGTGCATTTTTTGCGTTATGAAGTGCCCCTTGATCAGCGGCATGCCCTACGGGAGGGTGCTCTTTTGGCGGTGGGCGTGGACCATGCGGCGTATGCCGAACCCTGGTCCTGGTTGACGGAGTCCCAGCGACTTGCCTTGCTCCAGGATTTGCACGATTAGCTTGGGTTGCCAGTCTTGGCGTGACTGCCCATAATGGCCGCTTGACCGACTCGGGGGGCAGCGTATGTGTGGGATCGTAGGAGCATTGTCAAAGCAGGATGTGGTCCAGATGTTGGTGGATGGGCTGAAGCGGCTCGAGTACCGTGGCTACGATTCGGCTGGGGTGGCTCTTTTGAGTCCTCAGCACAGGTTGCAGCGCGTTCGCAGTACGGGGCGAGTCAAGGAACTGGAAAAACGCATTCAGGAAGAGGGTGTGGTGGGCAATCTGGGCATTGCCCATACCCGCTGGGCGACCCATGGAGTGCCCAGCATACGCAACGCTCACCCGCATCAGAGCAAAGATGGGTTGGTGGTGGTGCATAACGGCATCATCGAGAATCACGAGGCGCTGCGGGCCGAGCTTCAACGGTTGGGTTACGTTTTTGAATCCGAAACCGATACGGAGGTGATCGCGCATCTTGTGCACGCCTGTGAAGCATCCCATGCCAGTTTGAGCGATGCTTTTCGTGCCGCTTTGCGCCGTTTGGAGGGCGCCTATGCCATCGCCTTGATATCGGAGCGTCACCCGGGGCTGCTGTTGGCGGCACGCAAAGGGAGTCCGTTGCTGTTGGGTTTGGGGGACGATGCCACATTCCTGGCATCGGACGCGGCGGCCTTGGTGGCGCATACGCGGCGCATGGTGTATTTGGAAGATGGCGATGTGGTTGAAATCGATCAGAACGGATATCGACTGACCGATGTTTGGGGTGGTCTGCTGAACCGCGCCGAGAAAATCAGCCATTTATCCCCTGAGACCGCAGAACTGGGCATGTACGACCACTACATGCAAAAGGAGATTGCCGAGCAACCCCGGGCTTTGACGGATACCGTGGAACCTTTCCTGGCACAGGGTTTTGTGCCTGAACTCTTCGGGGTGGGAGCCGCGCAGGTGTTGGAACAAACCCGGCAGGTGCTGATCCTTGCCTGCGGTACAAGCTACCATGCGGCGCTGGTTGCCGGGTACTGGATCGAGGAATTGGCGGGCATCTCGTGTCGCGCGGAAATTGCCAGTGAGTACCGCTACCGCGTGTCGGTGGCATTGCCCGAGACGTTGGTGGTCACCATTTCTCAATCGGGTGAAACGGCCGATACATTGGCCGCGCTTAAGCATGCCCAGAGTCTGGGCATGCGCCATGCCCTTGCGGTATGCAACGTGCCTGAGAGTGCCTTGGTGCGGCAGTCATCGCTGGCATTCTTGACCAGGGCCGGGATGGAAATCGGTGTTGCTTCTACCAAGGCTTTCACGACTCAGTTGGCGGCTTTGTTTGCATTCGCCGTCACCCTGGCTGCGGTAAAAGGGCGTTTGACGGCAGATAAGGAGGCCAATTACCGTGATGCACTCCGTCGTTTGCCCAATAAAGTTCAGCATGTGCTGAACCTTGAGCCTCAATTGCGTCTGTGGGCCGAACAATTTTGTCGCAAGCAACATGCGCTGTTTCTCGGGAGAGGGGCTCATTACCCCATTGCACTGGAGGGCTCGCTCAAGCTCAAGGAAATTTCTTATATTCATGCTGAAGCTTATGCTGCCGGTGAATTGAAGCATGGCCCATTGGCCTTGGTGGATGCCGACATGCCTGTGGTGGCCGTTGCGCCGAATGATGTTTTGCTGGAAAAGCTCAAATC
>JAJYQG010000155.1 GCA_021794775.1 Pseudomonadota bacterium | reverse complement strand
CATGACAAAGTGTCAGACGAAGGGATTGTTAACCTGAATTTATGGAGACAAAATGAAAAAATCGCTATTCGCACTTGCAGCTTTGTCTGCCGTGGCCGGTTCCGCCCACGCGGATGTATCCCTCTACGGCATTCTGGATGCCGGTGTTGCCGAACTGACCCATGCCGGCGACTTCAGCCCGACATTCGTGACCGGTGCAGCGCCTACCGGCGGCGGCAACTATGTTCACAGCGGCTCGGCTACTGGCATGATCAATGGCGGTGAAAAGCAAACCCGTTGGGGTATCAAGGGTGACGAAGATCTGGGCAATGGCAGCAAGGCTTTCTTCCAGCTCGAATCCGCTTTCAGTCTTGGAACGGGGCAATTGGGAACCTCCGGTTTGTCCGGCGCTTCTCCTGCCAACAGCCCAGCTGTTACACAACCCGCAATCGGTGGCAAGGGCTACCAGATGGTGGTCGATACCAGCTTGAATGGCCAGCTTTTTGGTCGTAACGCATTCATCGGTTTGTCGAACAACGAATACGGCGCTGTCACCTTTGGTCGCCAGAACAGTTTGGAACTGGACATCATCACCTCGACGGCCGGTGGTTATGACCCCGTCAATGCGCAGATGTTCTCCCCGATCAACTTCTCCGGTTTCTATGGCGGTGGTGGTACGACCGACAGCGCACGGGTTGATAACGCGATCAAGTACTCCAAGAGCCTGGGTGCTTACACGGTTCAGGCCCTGTATGGTTTGGGTGGGATGACCGGCAACAACACGACGCGCAGCACGGGAGAGTTTAACCTGGGCTACGAACTCAACCGCTTCGGGGTTGAATTTGCCACCCAGATGGCCAAGGACACCACCAGCATCAGCCAGGATCCCGTGAATGGCTCCGTTGCTGCCCAGTTCATGAATCTGAAGTCTTACACGCTGGCATTGCGCTACCAGGTCCTGGATCCCTTGACACTGAAAGCGGGTTATCAGTACATTCTCCAGACTGGCGCAACCAATTACGCCAGCCAGATCTACGGTGGAACCAATGCCACTCAGTACATGACCCAAGTGTACGGCTACAACATCAACCAGTATTATGACTTCTCGGGTCCCAAGCAAACCAACGTGTTCTGGCTCGGTGCAAACTACCAGATGACCCAAAAAACCAAGTTCTCCATTGGTATGTACGATGCGGTCAGCAAGGCAGGTACCTACAGCGGTGGCCAGCAAACCTCTGGCGCCGCCAATTACTCCACCGGCGCGGATCGTTATTATTCCGCTCTGGTTGACTACGATCTGAGCAAGCGTACGAACCTGTACTTTGGCTATATGCGCGACGTCAAGTTGGGTGTGTCGGCAGGCTCTTATGCTGGTGCCAACAACTTGTCTACCTACGACACCATCGGTGGCGGTGCCGTAGTCCGCTTCTAAGGTTCACAGGTATCTTTGGGCTCTCGGCAACGAGGGACAGACGAGCCACCCTTCGGGGTGGCTTGTTGTTTTTGAGGGTGAGGCGCTGCGGATGAAGGCAGGGACGCGGTAGAATGGTGCCATTCATGGAGAGTATTTGAGATGACCGAATTTTCATTGTCTGCCGATCAGAAAAGTGCCGTACTGATTGAGGCCCTGCCCTACATTCAGCGTTTTCATGGCAAGACCATCGTGGTCAAATATGGTGGTAACGCCATGACGGATGTGCGGTTGCAAGAAATGTTTGCCCGGGACATCGTGCTGCTCAAACTGGTGGGGATGAATCCGGTGGTGGTTCATGGCGGAGGGCCGCAGATCGGTGAGCTGCTCAAACGGGTGGGCAAGCAGAGCGAGTTCATCCAGGGCATGCGCGTGACCGATGACGAAACGCTGGATGTGGTGGAAATGGTGCTGGGAGGGTTGGTCAATCAGGATATCGTGACGCTGATCAACAAGGCAGGGGGCAATGCGGTGGGACTGACGGGCAAGGATGGCAATTTCATTCGTGCGCGCAAGCTGATGCTGCGTACCCCGGATACTTCGGATGAAGCCATCGATATCGGTCTGGTGGGCGAAGTGGTAAGCATCGATCCGAGCATCGTCAATTTGCTCTGCCATCAAAATTTCATTCCCGTCATTGCTCCTTTGGGGGTGGGTGACGAAGGGGAGGCCTATAACATCAACGCCGATTTGGTGGCGGGGAAGTTGGCGGTTACCTTGCAGGCTGAAAAGTTGTTGTTGCTGACCAATACGGCTGGGGTACTGGACCAGCAAGGTGAGGTTTTGACGGGGCTGAATGCCGTCCGCGTGCAAACGCTGATCCAGGATGGCACCATTCGCGGGGGCATGTTGCCGAAGGTGGGCTGTGCCCTGGATGCTGTTCAGAATGGCGTGAAGACGGCGCATATCATCGATGGACGCGTTCCCCATGCGGTACTGCTGGAGGTGCTGACGGATGAAGGCATCGGAACCCTGATTCGCGGGGCGGCAGCCAATCGCGTGTCCTGAAGGAGGCGAAGATGAGATGGCTCGAGGGTATGGAAGTGGAAGGGCGCCAGCATAGCGGGCTGGATCGCATTCTGACGGAATTCGATCGCGCCCTGCGTACCTTGGCAGCGCCTGCCCAAGGGGGCAGGGTCAATCCTGGAAAGGGCTTGTCCGAAGGCGATTTGACGGCACAACAAAAGCACCATACCGCCCGCCTCATGCGCATCAACCATACCGGTGAAATCTGTGCTCAGGCTCTTTACCAGGGACAATCCCTGACTGCGCGCGTTGCGGCCAACCGCGAGGCGTTGCGAGCGGCCTCGGATGAAGAAGTGGACCATCTGGCATGGTGTGAGGCACGCATTGCCGAACTGGGCGGACGTACCAGTTACCTCAATCCGCTATGGTATGTGGGCTCTCTGACCTTGGGTGTTTGCGCTGGTTTGGCAGGGGAGCGCTGGAATCTGGCTTTTTTGAAAGAAACCGAACGCCAGGTGGGCGAGCATCTGGCGGGTCATTTGGCGCAGATTCCCGAGAGCGACCAGCGTACCCGCGCCATCGTCGCGCAGATGAAAGTTGATGAGGCGGGGCATGCCGAACTGGCCCAACAATTGGGCGCAGCGGAGTTTCCGGGAGCCATCAAATGGGCCATGAAGCTGTCGTCAAAACTGATGACCCGTTCCGTTTACTGGGTGTGAGTGTCCATCAAATCGATGCGCTTCCAGGCTCCTGAGCGCCAGCGCCACCATAGGGTCAGTCCCAGGCTGAAGGTGTAGGCAAACGCTGCCATCCAGCCACCCCGCGCACCCAAGCCCCACTGAGGCAGAAAATGGACCCAGCCTTGACCGGGGGGAAACGTCAGCGCGTGACAGAGTGGCAGAAAAATACCCCAGGAACAGCCCAGCAATAACCCTGTCGGGATTCGCACATCGCCAGCCCCGCGCAGGCAGAATGCGCTGGCCAGGTTGAGTGCGTCAAAGATCTGATAACCGGCAGCGATCCATAGCAGTATGCCGCAAAGATGTACCACAGGGGCGGCAAGAGGGTCGGTGGATGGCACAAAGGGCAGGATGATCCAGGGGGAAGCCAACGCCAATAACAACCCGACAATGCCCATGTAAGCTACCGCTATGCGAATGATGACGCGACCACAGGCGGCCGCCCACTCTCGATCTCCTGCCCCAATCGATTGGCCCACCAGGGTGGTTCCTGCCAGGGCGATGCCGATGGCAGGAAGGTAAGAAATGGAGGTCAGCATCATCACGATCTGGGTAGCGGCACCATCCACCGCGCCCAGCTTGACCTGCATCAGCTGGAACAGACCCAGGCCTACCACATCCATGGCAGGGAAAAGGCCAGTGGGAATACCCAAGGCAACAACCTGGCGCAGCGAGGGTAGATGGGGCCGCCAAGTCCTGCCTGTATGAAAACGCAGGCGAAAGGTGGGCGAAAGAAACAGGCGCCATGCCACGATGACCCCAATTCCCTGGGCCACGGTGCTACCCCAGGCGGCTCCGGCCATGCCCAGGTGTCCATGAAACATGAAAAGATCGTTCAGCACCGCATTGGCCAAGGCCACCAGCAGCATGATGCCAAAGGTATGGCGCGGTTGGCCGATGCCATTGAAGAACGAACTGAAGGCAAAAATCAGGGTGGACAGCGGCCCCCCGATCAAACGTGGGAACCAGAATGAAACGGCCAGGGATTCAACCTCTGGGGACAAGCCAAAAGGATGAATCAACCAGGTGCCGGCCAAGGCAATCAGCAAAAAGAAGGGTGTGGTGGCCATTGCAGCCCAGATTCCGCTCCAGGTGCTGCGACCTACCGCATCGGAATTGTTGGCGCCGTAATACTGGGCGACAAGAGCCTGGACTCCGATGCCTACCCCGCCAAGCAATAAAAAGAACATGAAAATCAGGTAGTAGCAAGCGGCCATGGCGGCCATGGCCGTGCTCGACAGACGTCCGATAAACCAGGTGTCGGTGAGGTTCAGGATGACCTGCAGGCTGCTGTTGAGAAACAAAGGGAAAGCCAGCGCCAGAATGGCGCGCAGATCAACACGCCGTCTTCCCTGGGCATCGACGGATAAAGCCGGCAACGCCCTTTCGATCAGAGGCACCGTACCCGCGCAAATTTGCGTTTGCCTGCCTGGAGTATGATTTCTGTTCCAGCCTGAAAGCGTTGGGAAGGATCCGCAGCTTTTTCACCATTGATGCGAACGCCATCGTTGTCGATCAGTCGCCGCGCTTCGGAGGTGGTGGCGGTGAGTCCGGCACGCTGGACCAATTGGGCCAGCTGCAGCCCTTCAGAGCCAACGTTGATATCGGTCGATGGCAGGTTGTCCGGGATGGCATGGTCGCGAAAGCGCGATTCGAAATCTTGCAGCGCGTGCTCGGCGGCCTGAGGGCCATGAAAGCGGCTGACGATTTCCTTGGCCAGTCGGACCTTGACCGTACGCGGATTGAGTCCCTGGTCAACGTCACGTTTCCATTGGGCCAAGGTGGCCAAACTTTCAAAGGACAGCAGTTCCAGGTAGCGCCACATGAGCGTGTCGGAAATCGACATCAGCTTGCCAAACTGGGTTTCAGGGGCATCTTCGATGGCGATGAAATTGCCTTGGGATTTGGACATCTTGTTGATCCCGTCGGTGCCTTCCAGCAAAGGCAAGGTCAAAATGCATTGCGGTCGTTGACCATGATGCTTCTGCAATTCTCTTCCCATCAGCAGGTTAAACTTCTGATCGGTGCCGCCAATTTCAAGGTCGGCCTTGAGTGCGACGGAGTCGTATCCTTGCACCAAAGGATAGAGAAATTCGTGCAAGGCAATGGGTTGTTCGGCTTGATAGCGTTTGGCAAAGTCATCCCGTTCCAGCATGCGCGCCACGGTATGGGTTGCTGCCAGGCGAATGAGTCCGGCGCTGCCCAGCTCGTTCATCCAGTGGCTGTTGAAAGCCAAAGTGGTGCGCTTGGCATCGAGAATGCGAAAGACCTGGGACTGGTAGGTGGCTGCATTGGCTTGAACCTGTTCCGCTGTCAGCGCGGGCCGGGTGCTGTTGCGTCCCGTGGGGTCTCCAATGAGGGCCGTGAAGTCGCCGATGAGAAAAATGATCTCATGTCCCAGATCTTGCAAGGTGCGCAGCTTGTTGAGCAAGACCGTATGACCCAGATGAAGGTCGGGAGCAGTGGGATCAAAACCGGCTTTGACACGCAGCGGTCGACCTTCGGCCAAGCGTTCGCGCAAGGTTTCCTGAGGGAGGATCTCTTCGGTGCCTCGGGCGATCTCATCCCATCCGTCGATCAGAGAGGTTTTTTCAGGTTTGTTGTCATTCATCCGGGTTTGTATCAGCCATAAGTTTCTGTTAGACTTCCGCGCATGACTTCGTTTTTCAAACAACGCACGGCGACGTTCAAGCGCTGGATTTTAACCCAAAATAGCCCTGTCGATGCGACCGATGCCCGTTTCAGTGGCAAGGTGGCGACGGTTTTGATGCTTGGTTTTGGGGTGGCCACGGCTTTTGGCGTGACGCCAGGTTCTTCGCTGCGTACGGTCCCGGTGACTCCGGTAACGGAAGAGATCACGGCCGTGCTCTCTGAGCCGGTGGCAACGCCGGGGACCTACGTCCAGCAAGATCAGGTGCGTTCAGGGGATACCTTGGCCGCCCTGTTGTTCCGCATGGGCGTCAACGATCCTGCGGCGCTGGAGTATATCGCCCAAGATCGTCAGGCGCGCACCATTTATCAGCATATGGCTCCTGGCAAGCCGGTACGGGTAGAACATGGACCCAATGGCGAATTGCTGGTGTTGCGTTTTCCCGACGGGGCTAAAGGCACCCTGGTGGTATCGCGCGATGGATCCGGCTTCAAATCACGCCAGGAACAGAGTGGTGCCTTGACCCGCATGGTTCAGGTGAGCGGGACAATTCAGAGTTCCCTGTTTGCCGCTGCAGACAGTGCTGGGGTACCCGATGCGGTGACCCATCAGCTGACGCAGCTGTTTTCTACCGACCTTGATTTTCACAATGATTTGCGCGCTGGCGACACCTTTTCGGTGGTGTACGAAGCCAGCCAGAATGATTTTGATCAGTTGGTTCCTGGACGCATTCTGGCGGCTGAATTTGTCAATCGCGGACATGTTGTGCGGCGCGTTTACTTCGAAGGGCAGGATGGCGGCGATTATTACACCCCGGATGGCAAGGGGACGAAGGCCTCATTCTTGCGTTCTCCGATTGCTTTCACGCGGGTTACTTCCGGTTTCTCTGCCGCCCGTTTTCATCCCATTCTGAAAGAGTGGCGTGCTCATAAGGGCATTGATCTTGCCGCTCCCAAAGGCACCCCCATCGTGGCGGTGGCCAATGCCACCGTGGCTTATGCCGGTTGGCGTAATGGTTACGGCAACATGATCGAACTGCACCATGCCAATGGTATCGATACCGTTTATGGCCATCTGTCTGCTTTTGCCAACGGCTTGTCCCGTGGTGGCAAGGTTCGTCAGGGCGATCTGATCGGTTATGTCGGGATGACCGGATGGGCAACAGGCCCCCATCTTCACTACGAATTCAAGATCAACGGTGTGCAGCATGACCCCTTGGGCTCCGAAGTGCCCCGTTATGCCAGCGCCAACCTGACAGGCCGCAATCGCACGCAGTTCCTGTCGGCCACGGCGCCTCTGGTCAAACAGCTCGATGCCGTACGCGGCAGTGCCCAAGCCAGCTTCGAATAAATCGCCACGCACCCTGTATCTGGGTTTGATGTCCGGCACCAGCCTGGATGGTGTCGATGCCGTGCTGGTGGATTTTTTTGATCCTTCTCATCCCACGGTTTGCGGACATCGTCACGCCCCCTTTGCGGCTCCTTTGCGAGATGCGCTGGCAGCCCTCTGCCGCAGCGGAGCGAATGAAGTGGAACGGGCCTACCTGCTGTCCTCTGAGCTCAGCCGATGTTATGCGCGGTTGGTGATGGTTCTGCTGCATGGGTTGGGTGTGCCGTCGGAGCGGGTCGAAGCCATGGGGTGTCATGGGCAGACCGTGCGGCACCGGCCTGGTGAGGGGTACAGCGTCCAACTGGTGAATGGGGCTTTGCTGGCAGAATTGTCCGGGATTGCTGTGGTGACGGATTTTCGTGCCCGCGACCTGGCGGCGGGTGGACAGGGAGCGCCGCTGGTTCCCGCGTTTCATGAAGCTCTGTTGCGCCACCCCACGCAGCCACGTTTGGTGCTCAATCTGGGCGGAATCGCCAACCTCACCTGTTTGCTGCCAGGCGAGGTGACGACAGGTTATGACATCGGTCCCGCCAATACGCTCATGGATGCATGGATTCGTCGTCACCTGGGTCTGGATTATGACCGTGATGGGGAATGGGCTGCTTCGGGCGTATGCCAGGAGGACATCTTGTCGCGCTGTTTGGAGCATCCTTTCTTTCTGAAGCCCCCCCCAAAAAGTACGGGATGGGAAGACTTCAATCTAAGCTGGTTGGCCTCGATCACGCCCGATCTCGAAGCTCGGCCACCACAGGATATCCAATGTACCTTACTGGAATTGACGGCACGCTCGGTGACGCATGCGGTCCGGCAAGAAGTAGCTGGCCGAGCGGATGTGGTGGAAATGCTGGTTTGCGGTGGAGGGGCGCTCAATGGGGCGTTGATGCGGCGTATGAGCATGCTTCTGCCTAATGTCAGGGTGACGACCACCGAGTCGGTGGGCCTACCCGTTCAGCAGGTGGAGGCCTGTGCTTTTGCTTGGCTGGCATGGGCCCATACGAAGCGTGTGCCAGGTAACCTGCCAGCAGTAACCGGGGCGCGGCATGCGGCGGTTTTGGGCGCCTGCTACCCAGCCTGATCGGTACGGCGTCGTGCGCGTGGATGGGCCTGATCGTAAACGCTGGACAGATGTTGAAAGTCGAGGTGGGTGTACACCTGAGTGGATGTGATATGGGCATGCCCCAGCATTTCCTGTACGGCACGAAGATCCTGGCTCGATTGCAGCATATGGGTGGCAAAGGAATGTCGCAGGACATGCGGATGGACGCGATCGTCAAGGCCGAGGCGGCGTGCATGCAGGGCAATGCGGCTTTGTACCCCACGGTTTCCCAAGGGGTGTCCTTGGCGACTGGTGAAGACTGGCGTATCGGCTCCAACGGGTTGCACGGGGTGGCGGTTCTGCCACTGCGCCAAAGCTTCCCAGGCTTTACGGCCAACAGGAATTTCACGCACCTTATCGCCTTTTCCGCGGACTCTGACGGTCCCCGTTTCGCGTTGCAAGTTTCCCCAGGTGAGCCCGGTGAGTTCGGATAAGCGCAGGCCGGATGAATAAAAGAGCTCCAGGATGGCATGGTCGCGCAAATCGATGTCTTGGTTGCCCAGTTCGGTCATCATGCGCCCCGCTTGATCGGGGGATAGGGCGTGGGGCAAACGGTGCGGCGACTTGGGCGGGCGGACATCAAGACAAGGGTTGGTTGGCAAAGCGTGAAACCTGACCCGGTGACCAAAAAAACTTCGCCATGCCGACAGGAGGCGGGCCAGGCTACGTCCCGACAGGTGGCGCCCGTGGAGGATGCCGACCCAGCGCCGGATATGGTTGGCGGTGATGATTTCGAGTGGCAAGGCGGTTTCATCAAGAAACGTTTGCAGAAGAAGCATGTCGTACCGATAGCTGGCAAGGGTTCGTGGTGACAGGCGGCGCTCATAGCGCAGCTGATCCAACCACGCCTGGATGGGCGCGGCAACTTCGGGGGGGTCAAGGGGTTTCATGGTTGCGCAGAGCGGTACTGACCAGCTCGGTGATGCGCTGCAGATAGAATATTCCCATGTCGGGGTAGAAACGGTTTTCATCGGGGGACCCCAGCAGCAAGGCGCCGAAGGTTTCGCTGTCGCGCATGGGCAGAAGGGCATAGGACTTGAGTTCGTCGGCCAGGTCGCCAAACCATTGGTCGCATTGAACGGGCATATGGTGACCACAACGAGGTGTTTCGACGTGGGCGATGGCTTCCTGTTGCAATTTGGCTACGGCTTGAAAAGCCACATGGTCACGCAGGCGCGAATTGAAGTTCCAAAGACGCAGGGTGACATGGGGAACGCCGAAATTGTGCAACATCTGTTGTTGTATGGTGTCCAGGACTCCGGCAAGGGAACGCTGGGCAAGCAAGCGAACGGCCAATTGGTGGACTTTGCTGCTGATGCTGTCGTTGGTTTCGGCGTAGCCGATCAATTCGGAAAGACGTTGCTCCAGGGTACGGTTTTTATCGCGCAGCGTCAGAAGCTGGCGTTCGCTGAGCGATACCGTGTGGGTTCCATGGGGATGAGGAATCTTGATGTCATTGAGCATGGCACCATGCAACAAAAAGAATTCCGGGTTGTCTTTGAGCCATGAGGCGACGATTTCAGCGTCCAGCATGACGAAGCTCCTCGGTATCGGGCACGCTAACGGTGCCGCTGAAAACGGTGACGGCGGGTCCGGTCATCCAGACGGGATGCCCCAGTCCTTGCCATTCTATGACAAGTTGTCCGCCGTGGGTGCGAACCTCCACGATCGGCGCCAAGCGTTGCAACATTTGACCGGTGACGACGGCGGCACAGGCTCCAGTGCCGCAGGCCAGGGTTTCTCCGGAACCTCGTTCGAAGACGCGCAAGCGAATACGATGGCGGTCTACGATTTCCATGAACCCTGCGTTGACCCGCTCCGGGAAAAGGGGATGGCGCTCGATCAGGGGGCCTTCTTCAGCGACGGGGGCGGTATCGACATTGGCTACGATCTGCACAGCGTGAGGATTGCCCATCGACAAGACGGTGATGGATCGCGTCACTTTCCCGATCTCGATGTCATGAACCGGGCCGGGGCCGGCGCCCAGAAACGGAACTTGGGCCGCATCAAACAGTGGCTCGCCCATGTTGACGCGGACCTCACCGGTTTCGAGCAGTTCGGGCTCCAGGAGTCCGGCTTGGGTTTCAACCTGCAAGCGGGTTTTGCTGGTTAGCCTCTGGTCGTGAACAAAGCGGGAAAAACAGCGAACGCCGTTGCCGCAGTTGGCCACTTCTCCGCCATCTTGATTGAAAATCCGGTAACGAAAGTCGTGGTCGGCATGTTGCGCGGGCTCTACCCACAAAATCTGATCACAGCCGATGCCAAAATGGCGGTCTGCGAGCCAGCGCAGTTGCTCTGGGGACAGTTGCAGCGATGTGCGCACGCCATCGAGCATCACGAAGTCATTGCCCAGGCCCTGCATTTTGGTAAAAGGTAGTACGGTCATTCTGGTGTCGTGCCGTGAGAAAGATGGAATGCTACGCCATTTGGGTCGATGAGGTTGAAACAATGCCGATCTCTTCAGCCAGTCAGTACAGGGAAGGCTCTCCTGGCGGTCGGGTTTTGAAACGTTTGTGAGACCAAAGATAATGGGCGGGTTGTTCGATCACCTGTTCCTCGATGAAACGGTTCATGCGCCGTGTATCCTGTTCGTCGCTGCCGCTGGGGAAGCTTTGCCAGGAGGGGTGGAAGGTGACGTCAAAACGTCCTCGCGCATAGTCGACGTGGACAACACAGGGAACGACCTTGGCCTTGGCCATGCGTGCCATGCGTCCAAGAGCAGGCACGGTGGCGCTTGGGACGCCGAAAAAATCCACGAAGATGGAATCCCTCGGGCCAAAATCCTGATCGGGCAGATAGTACAGCAACCATCCTGGTTTGAATGCGCGCAAGACCTGACGCATGCTTTCCTGACGGGAAAAGATCAGGCCTTTGCCCCAGCGTAACCGATATTGGCGGATGATGTCATTCAGGGAAGGATTCTTGATGCGAGAGTTGATGGTAATGACATCGAAATCAAGGGTCAGGAAGGGGCCGATGGTATCCACGCCGAAAAAATGGGGGGTGAACAGAATGACGGGCCCTGCATCACGAGCTGCCGTCACATGTTCCAGTCCGTGATAATGGACCAGTCGACGCATGCGCTGCTCGGAGGCAAACCAGGTGATGCCCAGCGTCAAGATGCTGGTTACGAAACCCTGAAAATGTCGCAGTGCGGTGGTGTGGTATTGCGCTTCGGTCCATCCCGGAAAACAGAGGCGCAGATTGGTCAGGGTAACGTGGCGCCGTTCCCGCGCCAGGCGAAAAACGACCCAGCCCAAGCACCGTCCTGGCAGCCAGAGTCCGTTCATGGGTAGCCAATGCAGCAGCCACAAGGGGAAAAAAATCAGGCGCATCATGAGGCTATGGGAATGCTGGTACAATCGGCCGTTGCAGGACCATTTTCCATATGACAAAGGGCAGGGTTGCCATGAGCGAATATATATTTTCTTCGGAGTCGGTATCCGAGGGGCATCCGGACAAGGTGGCCGATCAGATTTCCGACGGTGTTCTGGATGCCATTCTAACGCAGGATCCTCGTGGACGGGTGGCGTGCGAAACGCTGACCAGCACGGGACTGATCGTCATTTCAGGCGAAATTACCACCAAGGCACAAATCAACTACATCGATGTTGCCCGCGATGTGGTGCGCCGCATCGGCTACAACAGTTCGGACATTGGCTTTGATTATCAGACCTGTGCTGTGCTGACGGCGTTGAACCGCCAGAGCCCGGACATTGCTCAGGGGGTCGATGAAGGCAGTGGTCTGGACCTTGATCAAGGGGCGGGTGACCAAGGCTTGATGTTCGGCTACGCCTGCGACGAAACCGATACCCTCATGCCGCTGCCCATTCACTTATCGCATCGTTTGATGCAACGTCAGGCAGAATTGCGCAAAGATGGACGATTGCCTTTTTTGCGCCCGGATGCCAAATCTCAGGTCAGCGTTCGCTATGTGGATGGTCAGGCGCATAGCATTGAAACCGTTGTTCTTTCTACCCAGCACCACCCCGATGTGTCGCATCAACAGCTGAGTGAAGCGGTGGTTGAAGACATCATCAAGCCTGTGTTGCCTGCCCATCTGTTGGGGCCCAATACCCGCTACCTGGTCAATCCTACGGGGCGCTTTGTGATTGGTGGGCCGATGGGGGATTGCGGATTGACGGGACGCAAGATCATCGTCGATACCTATGGTGGGGCAGCCAGACATGGTGGCGGAGCGTTTTCCGGCAAGGATCCCTCCAAGGTTGACCGCTCAGCGGCCTATGCCATGCGACATGTGGCCAAGAATATCGTGGCCGCCGGCTTGGCGCGTCGCTGTGAAGTTCAGGTGGCCTATGCCATTGGCGTGGCACGCCCAGTCAGTTTGATGGTCAATACCTTTGGGACGGGCAAGATGGACGATGCAAAGCTGGCTCAACTGGTCCAGCGTCACTTTGATCTGCGCCCCAAGGGAATCATCCAAGCGCTCGATCTGCTGCGCCCCATCTACAGCAAGACTTCGGCCTATGGCCATTTTGGCCGGGAAGAGCCTGAATTTACCTGGGAAATGCGCGACCGCGTGATGGCCCTTAAAGCCGATGCCTGAATCTTGCCCGATGAAAAGACTTTTGAAAGAGGAAAAGTAACATGAATGCCATCACCCATCATTTAACGGGCGACTTCAAGGTCGCCGATATGGCGCTGGCCGCCTGGGGACGCAAGGAAATCGACATCGCCGAGAACGAGATGCCTGGGCTCATGGCCCTGCGTGAAGAGTATGGCGACAGTCTGCCACTTCGAGGCGCACGCATTGCCGGTTGCCTGCACATGACCATCCAGACGGCAGTCCTGATTGAAACCCTCGTGGCCTTGGGTGCGGAAGTGCGCTGGAGTTCTTGCAACATCTTTTCGACCCAGGACCAGGCCGCAGCGGCCATTGCTGCAGCGGGAATTCCGGTATTTGCCTGGAAAGGGGAAACGGAAGAAGCGTTCTGGTGGTGTATCGAACAGACGATTTTCGGGCCCGATGGCTGGTTGCCCAACATGATTCTGGATGACGGAGGCGACCTGACATTGGTCATGCATGACAAGTACCCTTACTTGCTTGAAAACATTCGGGGCATTTCTGAGGAGACGACGACCGGGGTGCATCGCCTCAACGAGATGATGAAACGCGGCGAACTGAAATGCCCGGCATTCAATGTCAACGATTCCGTGACCAAATCGAAGTTTGACAATCTGTACGGTTGCCGCGAGTCGCTGATGGACGGCATCAAGCGTGCTACCGACGTCATGATTGCCGGAAAAATTGCTGTTGTGGCTGGCTACGGAGATGTGGGCAAGGGGTGTGCCCAGGCTTTTCAGGGATTGGGCGCCACCGTTTGGGTGACCGAAATCGATCCCATCTGTGCTTTACAAGCGGCCATGGAAGGTTACCGTGTGGTGGATATGG
>JAJYQG010000134.1 GCA_021794775.1 Pseudomonadota bacterium | reverse complement strand
CAGCCGTTTACCCATGCCGGATGGACGTTGGACCGTTGGGAGTGTTCTGTTTCGGATGCTGGGGTCGTGTCGGTTGCAGAGGGGTGGACACGTTCCGGCGGGTTGGCGGTAAATGCGCCGGGCGATCTGGTGTTGAACGACAAGACTTCGCGCAGAACGCGCGATTTCGGGACTGTCGGGCTTGGAGTTTCTGGCGGGTTGTTGCCGTTTGATGAGGACAATCGGAAGTTGTGGACGGGATCTGAGGTATCGTGCGCCAAGTTGAGCATTATTTCGCCATCGACTGCTACGCCAAAGGTGGGGTTGCCTGGCATGGCGACGGGCGCGCCGTCCGGACCTGTGGTTGATGAGCCGTGGACGACGACGCCGTTCAAGTTCGAGTTTCAGGTTTCTCCAATGATCGGTCGTTCTGTTGGGAATACGCTTTCGGCGGTCAAGGTTCTCGCCTTGTCGGATTTGAAGTGGGAAGGCGGGGTATGGTTTTTATCTGGTGAGATGTATTCTCAGAAAAAAGAAAAACAATGAGTTTCATGTCAATGCTTGGCGGGTTGTTTGGTGCCCCCGAGAAACCTAAGAAGAAGGTGGTTACGAGGGCGACGGACAAGGATGCTTCTGGCACGAAGAACCGCAAGCCCGGCAACGAGGTTGTGCGTTCTCACCGGATCACGGACACGCTGGACCTGATCCCGTTGCCGCCGCAAGCGATTCGTGATTTCGTGCTGTGGGACAGCAGTTATCAACGCCGGTTGGTTGGCGAGATTTTGGTGCAGACGGGGGTTCTCGAGGAAGAACTGGCCAGACGGATCTCGCAGGAGCAGGCGAAGCGCAAGGACAAGGTTCGGTTTGGCGAGTTGGCCATTGCGCTTGGTTTTCTGACGCCTGAGCAGGTAAAGGATGCGCTTGGTAAGCAGCGTTTGACGGTTTACGTCGATGAGCGTCACGTTGGCAGCCCGAGTTTCTTGACCTGGGTTTCGGACATTCGTAGTCACGGCATTGATTTGTTCCCAAAGCCGGTTGCTGCGCAGGAATTGTCCCGGTTGAGGGATAGTGGTTTTGGCGGGTTTGTTGAAAAGAACAGCGCGGATGCTGGCCTTGCAACGCTCATGTTTGCCAAGCGGCTGATCAGTTCGTGCGCGGCCATGGGTGGGGCGGACATGCACATTCTGGTTCGGGAGGGGTACACCGATATTCAGTTGCGCATCAAGGGTGAGTTGCGCACGGTTACGAACTTATCCAGCCAGGAGGGGGACGTATTGATTCGCGCGATTTATACCGGCTTGACCTCGGTGAAGGAGTCGATGATCAATCCGTTCGAGTTTCAGGACGCGCAGATCAGCGGGGAGACGTTGCGCGGCACCGGATTGACCAGTATTCGGATTATTCGCGGACCTTGTTATCCAGTGGAGCAGGGCGGGCAGTTCATGGTGGCGCGGTTGCAGGGACGGCAGGTATCCGGCTCCACGGATGTCATGGCATTGCAGAGAAAGATCCCGTTTTCGCCGGATGGTGAGTTTCGCTTGCCGAAGATGGGGTACACGAAGAAACAGATGGAGATGCTTGAGAAAATGTCGCGCATGTCGTCCGGGGTCGTTTTGATTACAGGGCCCACCGGTTCTGGAAAGACCTCGACGTTATTCGAGATGATGGCGTATCAGGCCCGGACGTACCCAGGGTTGCGGCAGGTGACGGTAGAGAACCCGGTGGAGTATCCGATGCCCTGGGCGGTCCAGTTGCCGGTTATGGGGGCAAAGAATGATGAGGAATCGGGGTCGGCTTTTTTGAACATGGTTCGCATGTCCTTGCGGATGGACCCAGACATTATTCTGTTTGGTGAGATCCGAAGCGGGGATGAGGCTGTTTCCGCCATTCAGGCGGCGATGACGGGTCACCTGGTTTGGTCCACCTTGCACGTTACGGACCCGTTCATGTCGATCGATCGGCTCGAGACGATGGACCGGACCAGACTGCACCGACAGATCATTTGCGATCACAAATTGATTCGCGGGTTGATCGCGCAGCGGCTTGTGCCGGTTTTGTGTGAGAAATGCAAGGTTCCCGTTGACGAAACGAACATGGACAAGTTGCCTGACGGGGTATTGGAAAACGCTTATGGCTGGTATGACTATTTTGCGTTGCGGGGCGAAGATGGGTTTACATCCAGCGATGGACTTACATCAGGTAATGGATTTGCATCCGGCAATGGATCTGCGTCAAACCACGGGCATGAGTCGGGCGGACGGGGGGCGACCTTTTTTCTGCGTGGGCCTGGGTGTCCGCATTGCAACGGGGATGCGGTGACGGGAGCTCGGGCGGTGGCGGAGGTCGTGTTTACCGATGCTTCGATGATGAAGGACATGATTAACAACGGGACGGATGTTGCCCGGAAGAATCACCGGACCAAGCGAGAGTCTGATTATTCGATGCTTGGGAACGCGATGATGTTGGCCTGTCGCGGGTTGTTTGATCTGAACGATGTAGAGAGATCGATTGACATTATTGTAAAACCAGATCAGGAGTAGTTCATGTTCGGGATAAAAGTGCCAAAGTTGTTTCCGGCTTTTGGGTGGAGTACGCGCCGCCAGTTTTACCAGCAGGTATCCGCCCAGATTGAGAATGGGCGGGCATTGACGGATGTTTTGTCCGACTATCGGGATCGTTTGTTGCGGCGCAACAGGACGGCCAAGGCGATGGTTGTGGATGAATTCGTCAAGAAGGTCAGGAACGGGGATACGTTGGCGGATGCCATGGGGGATTGCCTGACGCATTTTGAGCGCGGTTTGTTGAGCGTAGGGGAGCGGACAGGGAAGATCGGGGCGGCCATGCGGTACATCCTGGACACAAAGGATCGCGAGGCTCGAATCATGTCTACGCTCAGGGGCAGCATGATGTCGCCGGTGGTTTACATCGTGACCCTGATCATCACGCTTTACATCATCGGGCATACGGTGGTTCCGCAATTGGAGTCGATTCTTCCGGTCGAGAAGTGGAAGGGGATGGCGCGGTTGATGTATTTGCTTGGGCAGGTTGCGACCGGTTGGGGGAGTTTGGCGGCGCTGATTCTGGTTATTTTGCTGATCGTTTTGATCTGGTAT
>JAJYQG010000150.1 GCA_021794775.1 Pseudomonadota bacterium | reverse complement strand
AACGCCCGTCTGTCTGAGCGATCCGCCCGGCGCTATGCCCTCTTTCCTATCCTCACACGCAATATGTTGCAACAACTTACCCTGATTGCCACCCAGTCACCTGCCGACGCCGAACGCTTCCGCGCTTTGGGTGCTCCAACCGCCCCAGTCATGGGTAATCTCAAGTTCGATGCCATTCCATCCGCCCAGCATAACCAAAACGTCGCCCATCTTGGCGCGCTTATCGGTCAGGGACGCCGCGTCTGGATAGCGGCCAGTACCCGCGAAGGGGAGGAACAATGGTTGCTTGAGCGGGTGCACGGCCAACTCACCCCTCCGAATTTGCTGGTACTCGTTCCCCGCCATCCTCAGCGATTCGATGCCGTCGCACGCTTGCTCGATGAGCGAAACCTGGCCTATCAGAGAAGATCGGCCGAACAACCCGTTTCACCTGCCACCGCAGTCCTTCTCGGTGATTCCATGGGTGAAATGAACGCATGGTATCAATGGGCCCGATTTGCCTTGATGGGTGGCACCCTATTGCCTTTTGGCGGACAAAACCTGCTCGAACCTTTGAGCGTTGGCTGTCCCGTCTTGATAGGCCCCCACACGTACAATTTTGCTGCTGCCGCCGAAGGCGCGTTATCCCACGGCGCGGCGCGGCGCGTCAGCATGGACGATCTGCCCGATGTCATTCCGGCCTTGCTCGATCAGCCCGACTTATGCCATAGCATGGGGCAGAAAGGACTTGCCTGGGTCGATCAGGAGCGGGGGGCGACCGAACGTCTGATGGGGCTCCTCGCGAACGTTGTTTGAGGCCTCAATGGTGGCTTTGCAGCCGCCCGAGATCAACGATCACTTCTTCAGGATTGCGCTTGGCATCGACATCCTGATACGTCTTGGCAATCCTGCCTTCGGGATCGATGATGAAGGTATTGCGCCGAGCGAGTTTGTAACCCAGAATGTTGCGCTGAGAACCGTATAGAGTTGCCACCTTGCCGTCCCGGTCAGCCAGCAAAGGAAACGGAAGATGGTGTTTGGCGGCAAATTCGGCATGGCTTTCGGCATCGTCAATGCTCACCCCCACCACAACCGCACCCATGCCTTGGAGTTTGCGTAAGTCATCACGGTACGCGCAGGCTTCTGCCGTACAACCGGGCGTATCATCCTTAGGGTAGAAATAGAGGACCACCCACTTTCCGCGATAATCGGCAAGGCGTTGCAGACTCCCATGCTGATCGATGACCTCAAACCCGGGGGCCGTCTGCCCCACCACAGGAACCGCGGCCTCGACCCGCAACGCCAGACCCAGGGCCAATATTGCCACAGACAACACCAACCACATTTTGGTCATGCTTGTACCCTCCATGGATTCACAACCCATCCGCGCTGGTCAGCGCATGTTGCAGACGTTTCGTATCCAGTTTCCCCTCCCAGCGGGACACGACAATCGCCGCAACCCCATTGCCGATGAAATTGGTGATGGCCCGTGCTTCGGACATGAAACGATCAATGCCGAGAATCAGCGTCAGGCCGGCCACGGGAATGCTGGGCACCACCGCCAACGTTGCCGCCAAGGTGACAAACCCCGCCCCCGTCACCCCGGAAGCCCCCTTGGAAGTCAGCATGGCGACACCCAGCAGGGTCACCTGTTGTCCCAACGTCAAATCCACATCCAAAGCCTGGGCCACAAACAAGGCAGCCATGGTGAGATAAAGATTGGTACCGTCCAAATTGAAGGAGTAACCTGCCGGCACCACCAACCCCACCACCGCACGAGGACAACCGGCCAGCTCCAGCTTATTCATGAGCGGAATCAGGACCGTCTCCGACGAAGATGTGCCAAGTACCGTCAACAATTCTTCACGGAGATACCATAAAAAACGGGGCAGGCTAAAACCTGCCAAGCGCCCGATCAATCCCAATACCCCACCGATGAACAACACACACGAAAGGTAAAAGACGCCCATCAAAGCCATCAACGGAGCCAAGGCATGAACCCCATACTTGCCCACCGTAAAGGCCATGGCCCCACCAGCTCCCAACGGAGCCAACTTCATGATGCCATTCATCATGCCAAACAATACGGTCGATACCTGCTCGATACCGCGCCGGACGGGGGCACCATGTTCCCCCATGGCGCTGAGACTGAAACCGAACAGCAAGGCCACCAACAACACTTGAATCATGTCCCCCTGACCTGAAAAAGCATCGGTCAACGAATGAGGAATGCTGTGCAACAGAAAATCGGCCACCGATTGCTGTGCCGCAACTTTGGCGTAACCAGCGACCGCATGGGGGTCCAGTGTCGCCGGATCAACATGAAACCCATGACCGGGCCTGAGCACATTCATGACCACCAAACCGAGCGCCAACGCCACCGTGGAGACCACCTCGAAATACAGAAGCGCCAAACTACCCACACGCCCAACCTCACGCAAGCTTCCGGCCCCACTCACGCCCAACACCACGGTACAAAAAATCATGGGGCCAATCATCATTTTGACCAACGCAATGAAAGCATCGCCCAAGGGCTTGAGCAACAGGGCATGGGTCGGATCCAGCCATCCCATCAGCACCCCGGCCACAATGGCCAGGAGCACCCAAAAATAAAGCCGTGACCCATTCTTTTTCATGGCTGACCACTGCGAGGGTAAAAGCGAAGTTCAGCATACCCGCTTCCTCCTGTTTTGTCAGGAATGAAGCAGGGAGACTTTGCTACAATGAGGTCCTCGCTACCGCCATGATGGAGATGTCCTGTTTATGAATATCGAACAAGCTCGCTTTAATATGGTTGAACAGCAAATCCGCCCATGGGACGTCCTGGATACACATGTTCTCGACATCCTCTATCAAGTGCGGCGTGAAGCTTTCGTGCCTGCTGCTTACCAAAATCTAGCTTTTGTGGACATGGAAATTCCCTTGGACCATGGGGAGCGCATGTTGTCCCCCAAACTTGAAGCGCGCCTGATTCAGGATTTGCGCCTCAAGAAATCCGACCGTGTTCTGCATATCGGAACCGGCAGCGGGTATGTCGCCGCCTTGCTGGGCCAGCTTGCCGCTACCGTCACCACCGTGGAAATCCACCCAGCCTTGGCCACGCAGGCACGTCAGCGACTGCTCG
>JAJYQG010000197.1 GCA_021794775.1 Pseudomonadota bacterium | reverse complement strand
TGGTTGCCCACAAGATTCAGCAGCACGTCAACACTGGCCCCATTGCCAAAACCGGGAGGCAAAGTGACACCAGGTCCGATCTGGATGGTCATGCCATTGAGGGTGAAGGTGCTGTTGGCCGGATTGTCGTTGTAGACCACCCCGCTGGCCTGGAAACTGGCCGATGAAAACTGCGCGCCATTGGGCAAAAGCCAGAAGCTGATGCCCGTTGCAGCGAGAGTCCCCGAGCTGGTCTGAGTCCCCTCCACCTCCACGAGCGCTCCCGTGACCAGATTGGCGGCCGTTCCATTGCCATAGGCGACCGACGGCAACAGGGTGACTTGCTGCTGGGTGGCATCCAGCAAGGTCAGAGTGAAACCGCCACCGCTCTGCGCCGTGACCGTCCCCAGATAATCCACCGTGGCATTGGTCGGCGTCAAGGAACTGACCGTGACCACATTGGCCAGGATATTGTTGCCCACCGAAGTCCCCTGCACCTGAACATAAACGTTTTCCTGAATCGATGTGGCAGGCACCGGCACCCCGCTGCCCGACAGGAACTGGGTCGAGCCATTGGTGATCACTGACGTGCCGCGCACCGTGAAATTGCCGGGTGAAGCCATTTCTGCGATGGTACCTGACAAGGACACGGAAGATGGCGCATAGGGCGTGGCGCTTTGCACATCGAGGACGCCGTTGACCCCGTCCAGGGTTCCCTGAACCGTGACATACTGGCCCTGGGTCAAGGCATTCAAAAATCCAACCCTAACCGGCAGGCCGCCCACCAGCGTTTGCCCCGTCGCAGTTTGGGCCACCACCCCAGACAATGTCAGCGATCCGCTCCCTCCGCTGAGGGTGTCGATCTGAATCTGCCCCGCCATCCAGGGAGAAGCACTCGAGGTACTCCAGACATTGACCCAGGTCCCGTTGCTCAGAGCCGCCGCCGAGGTGCTGGCCCCGGTCGGCGTTATGTAGGCGGTCGCCGCCTGATAGGAAAACGACAATCCGTTGACCTGAAAGGCATTGCCGCTCAGGTTCTGCAGTGGGCCACTGACACGAATATAACCAGGATTGGCGCTGATTTGCCGAATCTGCGTGGCCAAAACGTAAGGATTGCCCTGCGCATCGTAGGCCACTGACCCGTAAACGCGCACCCAATCTCCTCCGCGAATGGAGGCAAATCCACTGTAACCGATGTAGAACGTGGCTGGGGCACTGGCATTGGTGGGGGATATCGCCACCGTCATGCCATTCACCACCAAAGTGCTGGCGCTCGAGATGGCGGATACCTGCCCTACCAGTTCGGGATTGACCTGCACCGTCGTGGGATTGCCCGATGCATCGAGCTGAATTTCCAGGTTCTGACCCAATGTCACCCGTTGGGGCGAGAGCACCAGGGCTGGAGAGCTGCTGCTCTCACCCAGGTACTGCCCCGTGGCGCTGGAGACCGGCTTGCCGTCCAGGATGATGCTGCCAAAACCGGTCACGGTGCCGGCGATGACGCCGGTGCCTCCCGTACCCACCCCGCCGGCCACCACCGCTCCTCCACCACCACAGGACACCAGGATCGCGGAGACACCTGCCAGCGCCAGCAACCCGGCAACCCAGCGCAGCGACGAGCGTAGGCCCATCATGCCGGATCCTTGTCTTGGACATGGGGCAACACGGCCGGACGTTCGGGTGATACCGATTCCTGCCAGAAATAATGGCCGCAGCGGATGCGGTGATGCGCCTCGGGATCATCCTTATCATGTTGGTAGAGGCGCGTTGCTTCGGCGAGCATCTCCGCCCGAGCCTGATGCCACAATTTGCGCGACAGCTGGTTCAACTGCTCGGCCGAGGCTTCGGTCAATCCCGAGGCAAACACACTTTGCTCGAGCTTCAAAGGACCGCCGCGCAGGTTGCTGACGGCGGAGGCCGCGTGATCGCCCAAATTGCCGGCAAACAATTCCAGCAATTCGTCCGACCCAGGAGCCGGGACAAAACCACGCTCCGAAGGCACCACCCAATCCTTGCCCTGCTTGGGGACCACCGTCACCAATCCGAGCCGCACCATTTCGGAGAGCACGGTAAACGGATGAACATCCTGGGTGATTTGACGCACCAAGGATTCAAAGGAGAACTCATCGCCCATGCGCAACAAAGGCTTGGGTTGCTTGTAACGGTTGCGGTAAGTGGGGTTCTGGCTCCAATGGGCAAAAACTTGGGCACTGATGGAGATTTTGCGTGCCACCCGGTCACCGAGCCCATGTTCACGCCAATGGCGCACATCCTTGCGGTGCACGCCACTCAGCAGGCTGAGAGCCGAATCGGTATCGGGCAACCCCTGCAGATTGAGTTCCTGACGAGCCTGTTCGATGAAGGAACTTTTGAGGACGGCGGCAAACCTGACGTAATCCACCCCGCAGGCAACCAGGAGGCGTATGATCGGATTCATGACATGCACCACCGACTCCAGCACCGATTCTGCGGAGGGCAGCGGATGGGCTGGGGCTTGGAGCGGAAGGTTGCGCGGGGGTCTACCCATGAAAGTACTCGATGTTTATGCCAGAGATAACGTTGCAGAAGTTATGAAAAATTGTAACAGGTTTGGCAGCTTATGACACATTTTCAGTCCTCGTTGAATGAACTGACAAGCCAGCTCTGGGTTCGTTTCATGCTGACCGTGGGCCTGGGCTTTCTGGTCGGGCTTGAATTTCGAGAATACCTCATCAGCCGCCAGGCCACATCGCCGTTGGCCATCGGCTCGGCGCGCACCTATGCCTTCATTGCCCTGCTCGGGTTTGTGCTCTACCTCATCGACCCCAGCTGGCATCTGTACCTGGTCGGCATGCTGGCCCTGACCCTGCTGTTCACCCGCTTCTACCGCTTCAAGCTGGAGCATGGCAGCAAAGGCATCCACCAGTTCATGATCGGTTATCTGGTGTTCACCTTCGGGCCGGTGGCGCAGCTTCTGCCCATGTGGTTCCTGATTCTGCTCTTCGTTACCATCATCCTGCTGCTGGGTTCCCGCTCCCTGACCCAGCGGCTGGTGGCAACCCTTGAACATCAGGAACTGGTGACCCTGTCCAAATTTCTGCTGCTCTCAGCCGTCATCCTCCCGCTGTTGCCCCATGAACCGATTCT
>JAJYQG010000198.1 GCA_021794775.1 Pseudomonadota bacterium | reverse complement strand
GAAAAATCAAGTCCCGGATCGATACTACAACCGACAAAAACTTGATTCCGCAAAAATCACAGAAAACAGGCTCAACCATCGCGCAATACGAAAGACGCTCGGCAAATATCCTGAAGATCATAGAGAACGAATTTGTTGAGGAAGAGATCTCCCCGGCTTTAATCGCCAGATGGCTCACGATCCATGCAAAAACCATTTCAAACAGCACGCTCCGCCAATACCGGTCCGCTTTAACCTACAAGATCGGTGAACTCATGAACAACGGAAGATTTAGGGAAGACGAGGGAAATTCGGCCATTCGCGCAATGGCCTCGGTGCGTGCCCAACCACGACCGGCCGGGACAGCATCCAAAACCTCCGCGCTGAAAGCAAAAAGCATATCGGAGAAAAAGGTGCGCGCCCTGGAAAAGAAACTCGCCGGGTCAAGTCTCAAGTGGGGACAGTTGGCCGCCCAGGTGTTCTTGGCCACTCTGGTAACCGGTATGCGTCCGGTCGAATGGCAAACCGCATCCGCATCGCCTCCAGAGGGCGAACCGGACTTCGACAACGGCGTGGTCCTTACCGTCACGAATGCCAAAGCAACAAACGGGCGCGCTCACGGGGAAACCAGAGAACTGTTCGTCCCGCCGGGAGAGCAGACGGACGTGGTGATTACCGCGTTGTTGGCAGTAAAGAAAGCGGTCATTGAGTCAGGCGGTCGATGGGAGATCGTGTACGACGGAATCCGCCGCGCCATCCTTGCCGCCAACATCAGGAACGATTCGGGACAGTTTGTTTCCTTATATACAGCCCGGCACCAGTTTTCAGCCAATGCGAAGAATATCTATACCAAAGAGGAAGTGGCATACCTCATGGGGCACAGTTCATCGGAAACCGCATCAAACCACTACGGCAAAAAACGGAGCGGGCACCAGCGGTTCAAGATCGCAGGAAAACTCAACCAGTCCATGACGGATTCAGCCGAACAGGCGTCATTCCAACCAGAAGGATCAAAAACGTGACCGAAGAAGCAAAACCAGTCAAAAAGCAAATTGCGAACAAAACAGCAATTGAGGCCGCAGGGTACCGCAACGGATTCATTCCTGCCGCCATGCAGAAACTGTCCCAGATCGCAATCTGGAATTCGGCGCTCTCCATGATCGTGCTGATGGCGGCGATCGGGGTCTATGCGTTTCGCCCGACCCCGCAATCCTTCGCGATTACCCCGGACGGACGCATCGTCGCCATGAAGCCGCTTTCGGACGACCTGGGCACCGAGGCCATCGCCGGCTTTGTCAGCAACGCGGTGGTTTCGGCCTACTCCATGGATTTCGTGAATTGGGACAAACAGATCGGGGCCCTGTCGCCCATGTTTACCCCTGACGGGTTTAACGCTTTCACGAAGGCGATCACGCCAGTCAAAGAGCGTGTGGTGGACGGGCGGTATATCACATCCATCGGAATCATCAAACCACCGATCATCGTCAAGTCGGCGGTCATCAACGGCGTGATGAAGTATCGGATCGTGATGGAGATCTTGATTGCATACGAAGGACAGACCAAAAGAATTGATCCGCAACACTGGAAGGTGGATGTCATTGCTGAAAGGGTGCCGTTTTCAACAAACCCTGTCGGGATTGCCATCAGCAGAATCGATGCTTCACCGTTGTAAAAACAATACACGAACCCAGGGGGAAGATATGAAACAGTGCGATTGTCAAAATTCAGGCGTTTGTTTGGAATCCAAAGAGGGAAGTTCGCTCGGGGATTTTGACAACAGTTTTTTTTGCAAAGGGGCGGCAATGAGCGGAATCAACTTTGTAGCCGAAAACAGGTTCGAAGACATGGTGACCAAGCACATCAAATCAGCCGACCTGCTCAATACGGTGGAAACACTGGAACGCGCCGCCGCATCGTTGGCTTTTGCTCAACGATGGCTCGAACGAAACCTGGGCGCGCTTAGCGCCCGTGTGATCATCGGGGCGGCGACCGGAAACGACGAAATCATCGAAGGGCCAAAAAACGCATGAAAACCCGCAACAAAACAATCCTTGCAACGGCGGCGTTTTCGCTGCTCACGTCTTTTTGCGGGTTTGCCGACGACTCCATTCCGGCCCCGTCGCCGGACGGAGGCGAAGTCAAGAAAATGTCCATCGACAACAAAAGCGTGATCAAAAGCGCAAAGGAACTCGGCGGCAAAAACGACAAAAGCGATCAATACGCCGATCCAGCAGATTCGATTGACATCATCAAGGAGCAGAAAGACCGCGAGTTGACTCCAGACCAGATCCGGGAGATCAAGCTGATGTGGGAGGATATGCGCCGCGCTCAGGAAACCCCGCAGGGGACGCAACCCAAGCCGGTGATCTCCGTGATCAACCTGGACCTGTCGCCGGGCAGCACGCCTCCGCTGATTCGTATTTCAAACCGAACTGGCGTGATCCTAGACTTCATGGATGCGGGCGGCGCACCGTGGCCAATCGAAAACGTGGTCAACATGTCCGACACGGAAATCGAAACGGCCGGGTGGGAGAAAAAACAGACGCAGGCCCAGGCGCCGGGCGCAATGGGAGCCGCAGCCGACAAGAAACAAGTTGAACCTCCCGTCGAAGAAAGAAACAGCGTTTTCGTTAAAGCCAAGCGTTTTGGGAGCCAAGGGAACGTCGGGGTTTTTCTGAAAGGCATGCCAACCCCGGTCATCGTCACGCTGCTCGCCGGACAGAAAGACGTGGATTACCGGGTTGACTTCAGAGTGCCGGGATACATCGGCGGCGGACCATCGGGGCACGGGAACGCCAAGATGGCTTACGACAATCGGCTGGCATCCGCCAGCATGGGAATTACCGCCGACGGGTGTCAACGCGAACAGGTGAGCGATGACGATGTGATGGTCTGGTCGTGCGATGGGAAACGTGGGCAGGGAGACATGCTGGTGAGATCGAGCGGAATCCTGCTTTCGCCGGCACCGCTCGACGGCAAGAAACTGCAAGGCGTTGACGGTACCCATGCGTACCTGATTCCGTCAAGCCCGGTCGTTACGATCGCCTTCGGATCTCGAATCAAAAGCATTTCTATCGGAGACAGCAACAAATGAAGATTGACGCTGCCGCAAAAAAATCATGGATCATCATGGGA
>JAJYQG010000004.1 GCA_021794775.1 Pseudomonadota bacterium | reverse complement strand
GCATCCGAGCCTGAGAGAACGCCATGCTGCTGCCCCCGGAACACCGCTTTCTGGATGATGAAGCCCTGCATCTGGGGTTGGGCGAGGCTGCGCGCCAGTTTCGGGTTTTCCAGCTGGAGGATGTCGATTCCACTCAGCAGATGCTGCGCGACTGGATCAGGCAAGAAGCCTTGCCGTCGGGTTTTTGTCTGGTGGCCCGTCAGCAGCGTGCAGGCCAGGGACGCCGTGGCCGGGTCTGGTGGTCCGATGCCGATGCCTCCTTGACCTTTTCTCTATGGTGGGGGTTGGCTGACCCACCCCATGCGTTGAGTGCCTTGGGCCTGGTGGTGTCACTGGCCTTGGTCGAAGCCTTGGAAAAACTTGGCGTCGATGCCGGGCTTAAGTGGCCCAACGATGTGATGAGCGGGGTAGGCAAGGCAGGCGGGGTTTTGATTCATCTCATGCCATCGGCGCAGGGGACGAGCGGCGCGGTCATCGGAATTGGGTTGAATTTGTCCCTTCCTGAGCCGTCGCTGGCCATTCAACAACCGGTAGCGCGGCTTGTCGATGCTCAGGGGCGGGCGCCGGATCGCGCGCAGCTGCTGGGTTATGTCCTGGCTTCTCTGGCCAGGCGCCTGGCCAGTCCTAGGCAAGATTGGGAGGAAGATTGGTTGGCGCGTTGCGTCCATCATCGGCAATGGGTCTCGCTGCTTCAACCCGACGGCACGGTGGTGCGCGGACAAAGTGTCGGGGTGGCGGCAAGCGGCGGACTGTTGGTCAGACGCGAGGATGGGCGGACCGATTGCTACCATGGCGGAGAAATTTCGTTGCGTTACGATACGACGCCCTGATCATGTCGCTGCTTCTGCTCGATCATGGCAACAGCCGCCTCAAATGGTGTGTTCTCCGGCGCGATGGTGGGCAGGAGTTTGGGGTGGCGCTGGCCGGTCATCAACTGAGCCAGCTCGAGGATATCTGGCGACCGTTGCTGCCGTTGCGGGGGGCATTGGGGGTGTCGGTGGGGCAGGCTGTGGAACGGGGCCAAATCGAAGCGGGCTGTCGTTCCCTGGGGATTGCGTTGCGCTGGGAGCATGCTTCGGCGGCGGGGGCCGACGTGGCCAACGGCTACCAGGATTCGACACAGCTGGGCGCCGATCGCTGGATGGCCCTCGTGGCAGCACGGCAGCGTCATCGGGGAGCGGGGGTGGTGGTGATGGCGGGGACCGCGACGACGGTGGATAGCCTGGATCCGGGCGGTTGCTTTGTGGGCGGCATGATCCTTCCTGGTCTCGACATGATGCGCGCCAGCTTGACGCGCCATACGGCACGCTTGCCAGCGGTTTCCGTCGGGAGGTTCGACGTGCAGGCCCGCTCCACGCAGGACGCCATTTACAGCGGTACGTTGGCGGCGACCCTGGGCGCCATCGGCATGGCACGGGAGCGCCTCGGGCACGGGGTTATGGTGCTTCTGGGGGGAGGCGGACATGGCCAGCTTGCTCCCTATCTTTCCGAACCTTTGCAGGTATGTCCTGAACTCGTGCTGGAGGGTTTGGCGTGCTGGGCTGTACGCAACCCGGATGCTGCTTGAGATGAAGCGGTTGCTCTAGAGGCCCCGTCACGGCTATCATGTGGGCATGAACGAACCTGCCTCCCCTCCTACCCATTTTATCCGCAACCTGATCATCGACGATCTTGCTCAAGGTCGTACCGGAGGTCGTCTGGCGACCCGTTTCCCGCCCGAGCCCAATGGTTATCTGCATATCGGTCACGCCAAGTCGATCTGCCTCAACTTTGGCCTTGCCAAAGAGTTGGGGGGGGTCTGTCACTTGCGCTTCGACGATACCAATCCGACCAAGGAAGATCCCGAATACGTTGCTTCCATCATCGAGATGGTGCGCTGGCTCGGTTTCGACTGGGGCGAGCATGGTTACTACGCCTCGGATTATTTTGAACGTTGTTACCGCTACGCCGAAGGTCTGATCGAACAGGGTTTGGCCTATGTCGATGAATTGAGCGCGGAGGAGATCCGCGCCTACCGTGGCACGCTGACGGAGCCGGGCAAGCCCAGTCCCTGGCGCGACCGTCCGGCGGAGGAAAGTCTGGCGCTGTTTCGGCGTATGCGTGCGGGCGAATTCCCCGATGGACGTTATCTGCTCCGTGCCCGCATCGACATGGCTGCGCCCAATCTGAACCTGCGTGACCCGGCCTTGTACCGCATCCGTCATGCGCCCCATTGGCGCACGGGCAGCGCATGGTGCATTTATCCCATGTACGATTATGCCCATGCGGTTTCCGATGCTGAAGAACGGATTACCCATTCGCTTTGTACCCTCGAGTTCGAAGATCATCGTCCGCTGTACGATTGGGTGGTGGCCCATACGCCAGTGCCTGGAACGCCCCATCAATACGAATTCTCGCGGCTCAATCTGAGTCATACGCTGATGAGCAAGCGGCGCTTGCTTGAATTGGTGGAAGAAGGTCATGTCGAGGGCTGGGATGATCCGCGCATGCCAACCTTGGCGGGCTTGCGTCGGCGTGGCTATACCCCCGAGGCGGTCCGTCTGTTTTGCGAGCGCATCGGCATTTCCAAGTCGGACAGCGTCATCGATTACAGCGTGCTCGAGGATTGCCTGCGGCATGTCCTGAACGAACAGGCTCCTCGTCGGGTGGCGGTGCTGCAACCGTTGAAATTGGTGTTGCGCAACGTTCCTGAGGACTTTGCCGAAACCTGTACGGCGCCCCATCATCCCCATCACGCGTCCTGGGGGGGGCGCGAACTGCGTTTCAGCCGGGAGTTGTGGATCGAGCGGGACGACTTCATGGTCGAGCCCACCAAGGGGTTTTTTCGCTTGACGCCTGGCAAGATGGTGCGTCTGCGTTATGCCTACGTCATCACCTGCTGTGGTCATGACGTCGATCCGTTGACGGGTGAGGTGCATACGGTCTATGCCGACGTCGATTTCGACACCCGCAGCGGCACGCCCGGCGCCGATCGCGTCAAAGTCAAGGGCAACATTCACTGGTTGTCGCTGACCGAGGCCAGGGAGGCCACGGTGCGTTTGTACGAACGTCTGTTCACCGACCCCAATCCAGCGGCGTCAGAGGATTACCGCCACCTGCTCAACCCCCGTTCGGTCCAGGTTTTGCATGGTGCC
>JAJYQG010000050.1 GCA_021794775.1 Pseudomonadota bacterium | reverse complement strand
CAAAGTGACGGCTCTTGTCCCGTTCATCCCGATCAGCCAGTCCGCCTGCCCTCTCGCCATAGCCGCCAACCCGATATTCTTGATGGCCGGGGCGAAATTATCGGCCACGTTCTCAAACGCATGATCAAACGACTTGGTATCAAGCGCGGAGAACATCAACCTCCGAACTGGTTTTTTCGTGATTTTGAAATAATCCAGAATCTCGTCAAAAATCAGTTGCCCTTCGCGATCCCTGTCGGCCGCGTTGTAAATCTCGTCCGCAGCCTTCATCAGCCGGCCGATTTCATTGAGTTGCGCTGCCTTGCGCTTATCGTCGCCGGCTGGCGGCTCATACACAAACGGCTTCGGAATAATCGGAAGCGGAGCGCTTTTCCAAGGGACAACCCCTTTCTGGTTTCTTGGAAGCGTTTTTGGCAGATAATAGTCAGGCGGCATTTGGCCCAGCATGTGCCCCATGGCCCAGGTAACCACGTCCTTGCCTACCTTGATCGACATCGCAGACCGATTAAGTTCACCGCCAAACTTTGCCGAAAGATACCGGGCGAGTTCACGCCCGACATCCGGTTTTTCCGTTACAAACAATCTCACAAGTCAACCCCTAATCTCGTCAAATACTTACGAAGTTAATAGTATATCGTAATACCTCACGGAGACAAAGGGTTTGTCTCGCTTTTCTCTCCCTTGCTTTTCGACATGATCATCATGTCCTGCACCGACAAGAAAGCCGACAGTCCGATCTTGTACAGTCTGGTGATCAAGCGATCGAGCGTATCTTCTGAGAAAACGAAACTCGAACTCATGAATTTCCGACCGCCATGGAACTCGCCGGTAATATCGAGGATTTTCTTGTCGAGGAAGACAACTCCGCCCTCCTGTTTGCTCCCCGGCGTTTGCAGGGTCATTGTTTCGCCACGCCACCGCAAAGAGAATCCCTCTTGTGGGCCAAAATCAAGTTGACCAGGCACCCCGCGAAGAACAAGTTCAGTCACGCGGCTGATCGCGTCTTCCTTGGTGGCCGATACATTGCTGGACAAAATATCCTTGAGGTCAACATTGGCCCGACAAAGCACCGCACGCACCCGCTCACCGTTCTTGTTGGTGTAAATACCAACTCGACCGAGTTGCTGTTTTGCGGCGATTTCGGATGCGCGGTAAAGGTTGCCCGTAATCGTCCATCTCGAAAAAGTCACCATCCCGTCAGGCGCGCTGTCGAATCGCAAAAAGGACGTTCTGACCCCTTCCAGGAAACGGAACTCATCATCCGAATAAAGCGAACTCAGCGACATTTTGACGGTTTCAGGCATGGACGGAATAATGACCTCGACTTCGTACTGCCCAAGCAGGTGCATCCTTGCCCCTGGTGGTGGCAACCGGAGCGCCATCACAATGCCGTCGTCCGAACCGTATGGCGTTGAAACGTGAACCGGCGCACCAGGAACGATGTTTTGCAGCGTCTGGTACAGCCATTGTTCTTTTTCGTGGATCTGATAGACAAAACCTCCGTCCGTCTTGTCGATGGACATCGCAGCAACCGCCGCTTCTTCCGACTTGTATTTTTCGCTCCAATTGGAAGGGATCGCCATCAACTTGGATCTCTTGGCCGAATCTCTGATTTCTTCATAAAAAGACCGTTTGAAAACCAGAGTATTGAGCCCCTTGACCATCGCTCTGTTTCTGACCGCCGTTCTCACAATCGCGGAGCGCGGGCAATCCGACAGATCCGGGTTGTTCGGATCGCTCGTCAAGAAAAGATGGTCGGCATAGTCGCCTATTGCTTCTCTGTCCGCATAGGCGTTTGCCATGCGCACCACATCCGCCGCTTTCGGCTGGACGACCTTCTGTTCCCACTCGAGTTTTTCTGCGTACATGGGCAAATTGAATACGCTATCGTCCTTGCTTTCGTTCGCATCCCCGCTGTGGATCTCGACCCGCTGAATGACCTCGGCTTTGACATCGAGGATTTTCTGCTCGAGCGGGTTCAACCCTCTGGAGTTCAAATCCTTGATCTTCGAGTCGTACTCAAGCCCGATTTCCCGATAAATTTCTTTTTGTTTTTCGACGGGCAACAACGACATGCGCCCTGTCAGCCGATTGACAAAATAATTATCGCTGAGCACCTTTTGGTCAATTTCGGAGAAATCAATGCCGATCACTGCCGCAACATTCGGATTGTCAGTCAGGAATTCGCGACATACCTCGTCACCAACACTGTTGATGATGTCCGGGATGTCCTTATTTTCGGCCACGTTGTTTCTGTTTGATTGCGTGTTGGCCGAAAGCTTGCGGATTTTTGCGTTCTGCATCGCAAGCATCCGGTTCTCCCAGGGAAGCCCGGAAGTGAACGACCAGATCTCGGGGGCGGTAATCTGCCCGCGCCGATCTACCCGCCCAAGGAACTGCATGAACACGTTTACGTCCAGAGGAACCTGGGCAATCAACATAACCCTCTGCCGTTGGTCCGAAAAGTTCTCGGAAGAATGAAGTGAGATCCCGGTTGAACCAGCCCTGGTCAACAGCACGGCATCCGTCTCGCCATTATTGAATTTGAAGATGCTGGCGCTTCTGCTTGGAATTGGATCGGACGGGGCGACGCTACCATCTTCGTTGAAGGTGTAAGAATGCTTCCGTCCAGAAATCTCTCCGCAGGTGTATCCGGCCTTTCTGATGCGATCCGCAACAATGTCCAGCGGCATGGCCGTCAGGTCTTCAATGTATGAAACTCTTTCAAGCAGGCGTTCATAAACCTTCTCGACCCCAGAACGAATGCCGCGTTCTTCAAAAAGATCGAAAACCGAAACGTGTCTCGAATTCCCGTAATCATCGCGGATTGCAATCTGCGTGGACGACTGAATCATGCGAACCAGCAGGTCGCGCAAAGACAGGGGTCGCATGCGCCCAACAGCATCCACCACGACACCGGCCTCCGAGTCTTCCAGCAACTCTTCCGAACCCGCTTCCTGAAGATTGGCGGCGTCAATGGCCGCATCCATAGTCTGCTCCATGACGATAACCGGCTTCTGGCCGTTTTTGAGCGCTTCAACCGCCGCATCAGCCACTTGGTTGACCACATAAACGAGCGCGATCTGGCGCGAGATACCAAACAGTCTGGAGCCGAAATTAGACGAACTAACCCCGATCGGCTTTCCAGACGG
>JAJYQG010000215.1 GCA_021794775.1 Pseudomonadota bacterium | reverse complement strand
GTCGCCAACCCGCTGCCAGCGACTTGAGACTGATCCTGGCCATCATCAAGACCATCACCGATCTTGAGCGCATTGGTGACGAAGCCAAGAAGATGGCACGAATGGCCTTGTTGTTGCACGAAAGCGACCGCCTCCTGCAACATAATTTACCCGTCGATCTGAGTCACGGTGCGCGCTTGGCCATAACCATGCTGGGACAAACCCTGGACGCTTTTGCACGCCTCGATGCCAACAGTGCTGCCCAGGTTTTGCGCGACGATCGCGCCGTCGATGAAGCGTTCCGTGGCATTCTGCGGCAATTGATCACCTTCATGATGGAAGATCCGCGCACCATTTCAAACGCCATCGACATACTGTTTGCCGCCAAGGCCGTCGAACGCATTGGCGACCATGCCAAAAACATGGCCGAGTACGTCATTTATCTGGTCAAGGGCAAGGATGTGCGCCACACTTCCGTGGAAGAAATCGAGCGCACCGTGATCAGCGATACCTAAAAACCTCAGGTCACGAATGCGGGGGAACGTAGCCCGAGGCCTGCTCCGCTCCAGCCCCGAAGAAATGGGCTTCCATTTGTTGCGCCAAATACTTGCGCGCATCAGGATCGGCCAGATTCAGGCGATTCTCATTGATCAGCATGGTTTGGTGTCCAAGCCACTGCTGCCATGCTTCCTCCGAAACTTCCTGATAGACCCTTTGCCCCAAAGGACCGGGATAAGGAGGAAAATCAAGACCTTTGGCTTCTTTCCCAAGTTTGATGCAATGTACGGTGCGGCTCATGATTCCCCCATTCAAACACTTATCCGTCGAAGCGCATCATGATACCGGAATCAGAGATTCTTGAGCGATTTGACGAACACCTTGGAACGACGACGGTAGTTGTACATCTGTTGACGCATGGAGGGCAAACTGGCGACATCCGTTTCCACGAACCCCCGTTCGGCAAACCACTGTCCGGCCCTGGCACTCAGCAGGAACAGCCGGCCCAGTCCGAGCTTTTTACCCAGTTCCACACAATGGTTCATCAGCACATCGCCACGCCCGTGGTTACGGTACCGCGGCATCACGGCCAGACAAGCCAATTCGGCACAACCTTCTTCAACGTAAGGGTAGAGTGCCACACAACCGATCACCAAGCCTTCGTGCAGCAAAACCGTAAAACGATCAATTTCCGTTTCCAGCAGCACACGATCGCGTTTGACCAACGCGCCCTCCTCTTCCAGAGGCTCGATGACCGCAAGAATGCCCGGAATATCTTCCAGCGTTGCGGGGCGCAAGACATCCTCGATGTCTGGCGTGACCAGCGTTCCGATGCCCTGTGGCGTGAAGAGTTCCAGCAACAAGGCACCATCGCGATGACGATCGAGCAGATGTACGCGGGCCACCCCTTCACGGCAAGCACGCACAGCGCAGGGTAAGTAAAAAGGGATGTCCTCACCCTTTGCCCCACCCCCCGCGACTACCGCCATAGCCTTTCTGACCGACAGCGTACTGACCACTTGCCCCTGCTCGTCCATCAAACCTGGCGTATCCGTCAGAAAGATCAGTTTGGCCGCCTTGAGCGCGATCGCCACAGCCGTTGCCACTTCTTCCACGGTCAGATTGTAGACCTCTCCCGTGGGCGAGTAGGCCAAAGGAGGAAGCAACACCAACTCGTCGTCTTGCAAGCGCCGTTCGATGCCTTCGGCGTCCACTTTGCGCACACGGCCGGTATACTGAAAATCCACCCCGTCCACCACCCCAACCGGACGAGCGGTGACGAAGTTTCCTGTCGCCACCCGCAACCGCGATCCCGCCATTGGCGATTCGGCAATGGCCATGGACAACAATGCGCTGATTTCCACCGCCAAGGAACCGACGGCTTCAATGACGCATTCCAAAGCCGCTCCATCGGTTACCCGTATGCCATTTTGATAACGGGCCTCTTGCCCTTTCTGCTGCAAGCGCAGTTCGGTCTGAGGTCGCGCGCCATGCACCAGCACCAGACGAACGCCCAGACTGTGCAACAAGTTGAAATCGTGGGTCAACGCAACAAAAGTCCCATCGCTGACCACTTCTCCACCAAACGCGACAACGAAGGTCTGGCCGCGGAAGGCATGAATGTAGGGTGCAGCTGCCCGCAACCACGCCACGAATTCCTGTGCATTCTTCATTCGACCGCCCTTGCCCTCTGGGCCGACCCATGATGTTGCTCAGGATGCCCGACATCGCTCATCCGCGCCAATCTCCGAAACCAAACTGCAAGGCGGCGAGAACAGCCAGCCCCGCGGTTTCTGTACGCATGATCCGCGGCCCAGCCCGCAGGGCCAAGAAACCCAGGCGTATTGCACATTGCTCCTCTTCCTCCGTAAATCCACCTTCAGGCCCAACCATTACCGTAACAGTCTTATCCGGCAGGGACAAGCCATGCCACGACCCACTGCCGTCAGGCGCCAACAGACAGCGTAACCCCTGCTTCGGAAGATACCCTTCCATGTCCGGCAAACGGGACAAGAAACCGAGGGACGGCATGCGATTGCGACCGCATTGCTCCATCGCAGAAACCATAACCTGACGCCAATGTTCCAGGCGTCTGTCACGACGCTCTGGCGAAAGTTGCACCACACTTCGGGCCATGGACGCCACCACAATGGACCCAACGCCAAGCTCCACGGCTTTTTGCACAATCCAGTCCATTTTGTCGCTGGCACAGAGACTTTGAACCAACACGATGTGCAGCGGCGACTCGCGTTCAACTGCCTCATGAACACCTGGTTCAATCCAGGCCCTATCACGCTCTGCAATCCCCACACGGGAACGGAATTCTCCACCCGCACCATCGAATACGACGATTTCATCCCCCTTCTTGAGACGCAAGACACGCAGCGCATGTCGAGCCACTTCAGCAGGAAGTTCTCCGCCTTGTTCGAGCAACAGCCGATCAGGACAATAAAATCGGGGAATGGCCATGCAATCCGTCAACCCTGTGAAAAGCCCATGCTATCATGCCCCATGCGTACCGCTCTCATCAACGCCCTACGATCCATCGCCGAATCCGAAGTTCTGCCTCGTTACCAGCATGTCTCTCATGACCGCAAGGCCGATGGCAGCTTGTTGACGGAAGCGGATCTGGCAACCCAACGGGCTCTTGATGTGGCCCTGCGCACCCTCTACCCCTGTCCCGTGCTGGGGGAAGAAATGACCAGTCACGAACAGCACCGTCTCTGGCAGCACCACGATCGGCTCTGGTGCGTGGACCCCATCGATGGAACGTCGAACTTTGTTCACGGCATTCCCTATTTCGGGCTGTCTGTCGCACTGATGGAAAAAGGACGTCCCATTTTGGGGGCGGTGTACGACCCCATTCGCCGCGAAGCTTTTTCCGCCCGAGCCGGGCAAGGGGCCTGGCTGAACGACCAACCCCTCGTTTGTCAAAGTAATCCCGCTATTCCCCTGCACCATGCCATGGCCGCCATCGATTTCAAACGCCTGCCCGCCACGCTGGCCACCAGACTGGTGGTAACCCCACCCTACGCTTCTCAACGCAATTTTGGTGCCTGCACCCTCGAATGGTGTCACCTGGCCGCCAATCGTTTCAGTTTGCTGTTGCATGGCGGCCAGAAACTCTGGGACTATGCGGCCGGTGCACTGGTTTTGGAAGAAGCCGGCGGTTGCTGTCACAGCCTTGAAGGCCACGCTTTCTGGGAAGGCCAACCCTGGACCCGATCGGTGGTCGCCGCCAATCAGCCGCTGCTGCACCAACATTGGTACGAATGGTTATCCCAACCTTTGTCTAAGCCATCTTGGCCAAGGTAACCGAGGCCTGTTCCAGCAAAAACGCCTTGAAAGCACGGGCGACCGGCGATAACCGCTTATCCCGGTGATGCACCAAATTCCAGTCGCGCACGATGGGCAACCCCGCCACAGGCAACGACAAAAGTCGTCCCGTCTGCAATTCCAATTTGACCGTATGTTCTGAAAGAAAAGCCATGCCCATGCCCGCAATGGCAGCCTGTTTGATGGTTTCATTGCTGCTCATTTCCATGCGCGGTTGAATCTCCACCCCATGGCTCGACAGAAAACGCTCCAGCAACTGTCGCGTTCCTGACCCCCTTTCACGCATCAAAAAAGCCTCCTGGACCAAATCGGTCACCGCCACTTCCCGCTTGGCAGCCAACGGGTGCCGCGCCGATGCCACGATGATATGGGCATTTCTGGCAAAAGGAGCCATGGTCACCCCCATTTCCTGGGGTGGCTGCCCCATGATGACCAGATCGACTTCATTGTGCTGGAGTTGCTGCACGATACCCGCCCGGTTGGATACGGAAAGTTTGAGCTGCACAGCCGGATGCAGCTCGCAGAAACGAGACAATAGAGACGGCGCAAAATATTTGGCGGTGCTGATGATGGCAATATCCAGGCGCCCACTGATCCCTTCACGCAAACTCTCCAACGCTTCTTTGGCATCCTTCATCTGACGCGCAATGACTCGGGCATGCTGGTAAAGTTCCTCACCTGCCTGGGTCAGAAAAACCCTTTTGCCCATCTGCTCGAACAACGGCATCGCCACAACCTCTTCCAGTTGCTTGATTTGCATGGAAACGGCGGGTTGCGTCAGATGGAGTTCCTCACTGGCCCGTGAAAAACTCAGGAGACGCGCCACCGATTCAAAGATCTGAAGTTGCCGAAAAGTGAAATGCATACCCCCCCCAGATGACAACCCATCATAATGCCTTCATAATATGGGTGCAATTTCTGCACGATGATAGAGGGAGACGTTCACGATGACGTCCCCGTTTGGTCAATCCTGAGGAGAAAATACATGGCTGTTCGCGTCGGCATCAATGGTTATGGTCGAATCGGCCGCAATGTTTTGCGTGCCCTGTACGAAACCGGTAACAAGCAAGGCATTCAAATTGTCGCCATCAACGATCTGGGCAATTCGGAAACCAATGCCCACCTGACACGTTTTGATACCGCCCACGGCCGCTTCAGCGGCGACGTTGCGGTTGACGGGAATGCCATGATCGTCAACGGAGACCGCATTTCGGTGTTCTCACAACGCAACCCCGCTGAAATTCCCTGGGGCGATGCGGGTGTTGATGTCGTCCTTGAATGCACCGGACTGTTCACCTCCAAGGAAAAAGCTTCGGCCCACCTCAAGGGCGGCGCCAAGAAAGTGGTGATTTCTGCGCCTGGCGGCAACGATGTCGACGCCACGGTGGTCTATGGTGTCAACCACCATGTCCTGCGTTCCGACATGACCGTCATTTCCAACGCCTCCTGCACCACCAACTGCCTAGCGCCTCTGGTCAAGCCGTTGCACGAGAAAATCGGCGTCGTCAAAGGCTTGATGACCACGGTACACTCCTACACCAATGACCAGGTGCTGACCGATGTCTACCACTCGGACCTGCGACGCGCCCGTTCTGCCACCATGTCCATGATCCCAACCAAAACCGGAGCCGCTGCCGCTGTGGGCCTCGTGTTGCCGGAACTGAATGGCAAACTGGACGGTTTTGCGGTGCGCGTGCCGACGATCAACGTCTCACTCGTCGACCTGTCCTTTGTGGCCGCCCGTGCTACCACCGTGGATGAAGTCAATCAGATCATGAAAGAAGCTGCCAACTCAGCCGGTCTGAAGGGCATTCTCAACTACAACGACGGCCCCCTGGTATCGGTTGATTTCAACCATGACTCGGCATCCAGCACATTCGATGCCACCTTGACCAAGGTCTCCGATGGCAACCTGGTTAAAGTCTTGTCCTGGTACGACAACGAGTGGGGCTTCAGCAACCGTATGTTGGACGTTACGGCTGCCTGGATGGCCGCATCCTGATCCAGAGAGACTGCCTCGGTGCTCACTCTTCAGCCCCGAATCTTCAGTGATTTGGGGCTGTATTTTTATCCATTTGATGTTTGACAGAGGAAAATCATCATGACCATCCTCCGCATGCAGGACCTTGATCTTGCCAAAAAACGCGTGTTGGTGCGCGTCGATCTCAATGTCCCGCTCAAGGACGGCCGTATCAGTGACGACACCCGCATCCGGGCCAGTCTTCCCGGCATTCGCCATGCCCTTGAAGCTGGCGCACGGCTGATGCTGATGTCGCATTTGGGGCGCCCAACGGAAGGCGTTTTTGATGAAGCCAACTCCCTGGCTCCTGTCGCTCAACGTTTGAGCGAACTCCTGGGGCAACCTGTTCCCTTGATTCGCAACTGGCTCGATCAAACCTGCGATGTCGCCCCAGGCCAGGCCGTTCTGTTTGAGAATGTGCGTTTCAATGCCGGCGAAAAGAAAGATGACGAAACGCTGTCCAAGAAAATGGCCGCTCTCTGCGATGTATTCGTCATGGATGCCTTTGGAACCGCCCACCGCGCTGAGGCCTCAACCCACGGTGTTGCTCGCTTTGCCCCGATAGCCTGTGCCGGCCCCCTGCTGGCTACTGAACTCGATGCCCTGGGGCGTGCACTCAAAGAACCGGCCCGTCCCTTGGTTGCCATCGTCGCAGGGTCCAAAGTATCGACCAAACTGACCGTACTCTCCACCCTGTCTCAAAAGGTGGATCAACTCATCGTCGGCGGCGGCATCGCCAATACCTTTTTGCTGGCTGAAGGCCATAAGATTGGTAAGTCCTTGGCCGAACCCGACCTGGTTCCCGAAGCACGCAAAATCATCGATGCAGCCCGCGCCTCCGGTGGCGATGTGCCGATCCCCGTCGATGTGGTGACCGCCAAAAAGTTTGCCGAGGACGCCGAAGCCACCCTCAAAAACATCGCCGATGTCGCCGATGACGACATGATCTTCGATATCGGCCCCCAATCCGCAGCCCATCTGGCCGAGATTCTTAAAAATGCTGGCACCATCGTCTGGAATGGACCGGTTGGTGTATTTGAATTCGATCAGTTTGGTGGCGGGACAGAAGCGTTGGCCAGAGCCATCGCCGAGTCGCCAGCTTTCTCCATCGCCGGTGGGGGCGATACGCTGGCCGCCGTTTCCAAATATGGCATCGCCGATCAAGTATCTTACATTTCGACAGGTGGAGGCGCTTTTCTTGAATTTTTGGAAGGGCGTGAATTGCCTGCCGTCAAAATCCTCGAATCCAGGGGACAACGCAAAACCCAACGGGATGATCCCCAGGGACTTTCCGTTTCCTTCTCTTGATGGGTGGCTCGGGGTGCAAGGTGAGTACCCCGCTTCCCGTGGTCGTCCTTCTTTCCGCGACATTCCCCAACTCATGAGACAATAGACCTTTTGAGTTGGGTTCATGCAGCCTGACCGCTTACAGGAGTTTTCAATTTGATGCAGCGCCGTACCAAAATTGTCGCCACGCTGGGCCCAGCTTCCAGCTCTCCGGAGATTCTCGAACGCATGATCCTTGCGGGCATGGACATGGCGCGCCTCAACTTTTCCCATGGCACCGAAGAAGATCACCGGGCGCGCGTGGAGACCATCCGTGCTCTGGCCCAAAAGCTTGGCCGCACTGTTGGCATCTTGGGCGACCTGCAGGGTCCCAAAATTCGCGTCGGAAAATTCCAGGATACCAAAATCCTTCTGAAGGCAGGGGACACCTTCATTCTGGATGCCCTTTGCCCACTCGGCAATCAGGAGCGCGTTGGTCTTGATTACAAAGAACTTCCTCAAGATGTTCATGCTGGCGACGCCCTGTTGCTCGATGATGGGAAAATCGAACTGGAAGTGCTGCACGTGACCGACACCGAGGTTCACACCCGAGTCATTCAAGGCGGCCCCTTGTCCAACAACAAAGGCATCAACCGCCGCGGTGGCGGCCTAACCGCCCCCGCACTCACCGACAAAGACCGGGAAGACATCAAACTCGCCGCGCGCCTCAAGGTGGATTATTTGGCCGTTTCTTTCCCCCGTTCTGGCGCTGACATGGATCAAGCGCGCAGCTTGCTGACCGCCGCGGGAGGAACCGCACAACTGCAAGCCAAGATCGAAAGAGCCGAAGCCATCGACGCTTTGGAAGACATCATTGCCGCCAGCGACTCCATCATGGTGGCGCGCGGGGATCTGGCCGTAGAAGTCGGGGACGCGGCCGTGCCCGCCATGCAAAAGCGCATGATCCGTCTGGCGCGACAGATGAACAAGACCGTCATCACCGCCACACAGATGATGGAGTCCATGATTTCCAGCCCTGTACCAACCCGCGCCGAAGTCTCTGACGTTGCCAATGCCGTTTTGGATGGCACCGATGCAGTCATGCTGTCGGCAGAATCGGCGGCAGGCCAATATCCTGTCGAAGCCATCGCCGCCATGTCCCGTGTTTGTGCCGAGGCCGAAAAGCAGGATACCCAGCCCATCGTCGAACGCAATTCGACATCGCCAGCCGATCGCATCGAAACCGCTGTTGCCCGAGCGGTCATACATACCAGTCGCCAAATGAAGGTCAAGGCCGTCGCCGCGCTGACCCAGAGCGGGACCACGGCCCTGCTCATCTCCCGCGCCGATTCCTATGTCCCCATTTACGCGTTGACGCCTTCGCCTGAAACCCAACAACGCACCACCCTATACCGTGGCGTTTACCCTGTTGCGTTTCACCATACCCATCTGGAACCCGAAGCGGTCATCATGGAAGCTGAAGCCCTGCTGCGCAAACTGGGGGCTGTCGAACCTGGGGACATCATGCTGCTCACCATGGGTGAACCCATCGGCAAAGCTGGCGGAACCAACACATTGAAGATTCTTAAGGTTGGGGAACATAGTGCATGAGTGATGCGGTTTTCGAAACGAACATCGCCTCACTGCCCCTGATTGCCCGCGGGAAGGTTCGTGACATCTACGCTGTGGGTGACGACCATCTGCTGATGGTCACCACCGACCGTCTTTCTGCCTTCGATGTGGTTTTCCCGTCCCCCATACCGGGAAAAGGAAAACTGCTGCAAGCCTTGTCCAACTTCTGGTTTGCCTATTTTCATGATATCCCCAACCATTTGAGCGGTATCGATCCTGAAAGCGTGGTCTCTCCCAATGAACGCGCGCAAGTGCAGGCGCGCTCCATGGTGGTCAAACGTCTTTCCCCCCTACCCCTGGAAGCTGTCGTGCGTGGCTATCTCGAGGGATCGGGCTGGCAAGATTACCAAAATACTGGCGCCATTTGTGGCGTTTCTCTGCCCCCAGGCTTGCAACGCGCCGCCAAGTTGCCGCTCCCCATCTTCACGCCCGCCACGAAAGCTGCCGTCGGCGACCATGACGAGAACATCGGTTTCGAGCGCGCCGCCAAGCTGCTGGGTCAGGAACGCGCCGATGAGGTTCGCCATCTGTCCCTTCGCCTGTATGTTGAAGCTTCACGCTATGCCGATGAGCGCGGCATCATCATCGCCGATACCAAGTTTGAGTTTGGCCTGGATCGGGATCAGCGCATCACCCTCATGGATGAAGTGCTCACGCCAGACTCTTCACGATTTTGGCCCAAATCCAGCTATGAGCCTGGTCAGAGCCCACCCAGCTTTGACAAACAATTCGTGCGCAACTGGCTAGAGACACAATCGTGGAACAAACGCCCACCAGCCCCGGAGCTACCCGAGGCCATCGTTGCCGGGACACTGGACCGTTACCAGGATGCGCTCCATCGCCTCACCGCTACCTGAATACCTCTAGCCTTCAGAAGCGACTGGATCAACCTCGAAACTCAGCCTGATGGTTGTCCCCTCATGCTCGCGGCTGTCGATGTTTTTGTGCCCATGATGCACATCAAGAATCTGTTGCACAAGAAACAACCCAACGCCCATGCCCGGATAGGCCCCCACGTTCGAGCCTCGATAATAAGCCTCACCCAAATGAGGTAAATCTCGATCCGGAATACCCACGCCACGGTCGGTCACGTCCACCATCACGCGACCGGGTATTGCCCATGCCTTGATGACAATGGCCTGATCCGGTGCAGAATATTTGACCGCATTCGACAACAGGTTTCCCAACGCCCGATGCAACAATTCCGGATCGCCCGTCATCACGGGAAGCACCTGAATCTCGCCCTGAAACATACGTTCCGGGAACAGTTCCTGAAACTCTTGAATCAATCGATGCAACAACTCATCAAGATGGACTTGCTGCGGATGAAAAGGCAGCTCATGAGGCATATCGACGAGACCATCCAGAAGTCGTGTCAGTCGCTGGATGGCGCGTCTTATTTTCTGTGCTCGTTCTCCGACATCTTCAGGGCCCAAACGATCGCGGGCGTTATAGAGCCTTTGTGCGTGACCATCGATAAGCGCCAGAGGACTGCGAAACTCATGAGAAGTCATGAGCACAAAGTTATGTTGTCGCCGCTTCATATCCTGCTCCTTGAGCAGGGCCCGCTCCAAACTTTGGGCCTGTTCGGCCAAGCGCTGCTGAGTTGCCAGCAAATCGCGGGCATTATCCTGGAATACCGCGACAGCACGGGCCATGAGCCCAATTTCATCGGTTCTCTCCAAGGCATGCAACGGTATTTCCAGCTCACGGTTGGCTATCCTTTGCATGCGCTGCGCCAGATCAAGCAAGGGATTGGATATGGATCGGGTGATGAAGCCAATGGCGCTGAACAACAGCACGCCGGCTAATAACATCGCAGCGACGATCCACAGATTGGCGTGACGATAAGACAAACTTTCTCTTTCAGCCGCACTCCTCGCGCCCACCAGATTCCACTGCGTCAAGTGACCCAGGGTTTCGCTGGCAGCACCGTAGGTCGAATTCGCCTGCGTACGGTACAACACCGTAGCATGCACCCTGTCCCTTTTGCGTTCCTCGGCCACGAGGGCGCGATAGGCCCGCCAGAGCGTCAGGAACGATTGCACCAGGCGGTCTTCTTGCTCATCATGGTAGAGCGTCTGATAGCGCGTCAAACTATGGTCGATGGACGTCTCCAGCCCATCCATTTCTTGCAGGATGGCCTGCTTTTCCTCCGCCGTATCGGCAAGGAGATAACTGCCTTCTGCAGCACGAAAATCGGAAGTATCGTTGTTCAGGTCCCCTAACCAGCGCGTGGACTGCAACCAACGATCTCGGATCTCGGCCGTCACGCGGTTATAATCGTCGAGTTGACGGATACTGAACACCCCCAGCCCAACCACCAGCAAGAGAAAAAGTGCATACGCCAACGACAGGCGTGTACGAAGTGAATGAAAGTGCATGGAACGCAACCTCTCCGTGATTGTGCCGATTGTACAAGTGGAGCCCAACCCAATGAAAGTTCTCTGCATCGAAGATGACCGTGAAATGGCTGAACTGATTGCAGAAGCGTTGCGGGACCGCGGCATCGACATCGTTCTGGCTCATTCTGGCCCTGAAGGCCTGAACGCCATAAACCAAGAAAACCCGGACTTGGTGCTGTGTGACATTGGACTCCCCGGATTGTCAGGATTTGAGGTTCTGGAACAAAGGCTGTCTTACCCCCTAACCGCACCGTCCTTCATCTTTCTGACCGCCCTGACGGACCGCGACAGCGAACTGCGTGGGCGTCGCCTTGGGGCTGAGGATTACGTCACCAAACCCATCGACTTTGACGTGCTTTATGAAATTCTGTTAACCCGCATGGGCCGTCGTGAATCATCCTTGAATGGCCCTCCCATCGAGCTGGCCGACAGAGAGAAAGAGGTGCTGACCTGGTCAGCGAAGGGAAAAACATCCCATGAGATTGCCTTGATACTGGGCCTGTCCAAGCGTACTGTGGACTTCCATATGGATAACGCACGCAACAAACTTGGGGTAGCCACACGCGTTGAGGCCGCCATTCGCGCTACCAGCCTCGGACTCATTGCGCCCTGAGTGCATTCACTCCTCATGATCGAGCATACCACGCCTTCCAACTCATGGTCCACGGCCCTATCAAGCTCCATAACAATCAAGCTCCATAACCTTGTTCTTACAACAGGGTTCATGCTATCTTGGGGGTCTTGAAAAGGTATCACCTGCTATGGAATTCCCGCAGGGTTTCCCAGCCCTTACGACGTCAGAGACGATGTCACAGAAAGCCATGGACGAATTCATTAGTCTGAAACATCAGCTTGCCATTCTTCTGCGCGTTGCCAGCGATGGCATTCACGTCATCGACCGCGAAGGCTATCTGGTGGAGGCCAGCGATTATTTCTTCTCCATGCTGGGCTATACGCGGGAAGAAGCCATAGGGCTTCATGTGTCGGTTTGGGATGCTCGCTGGGACCGCGAAGCTGTCATGGCGGTGGTGGAGAACAACTTCCGCCTGGGCGACGATGTCCACCATACGTTTGAAACCCTGCACCGCCACAAGGATGGGCATTTTATCCCCGTCGAAATCACCGCACGGGTCTACCGTTTCCCCGACACGCCTCCTTTGCTGTACTGTTCTTCACGCAACATTGCCGAACGACAAGCCCACCTCCAACGCATTCAACGCCTCACCAACCTGTACCAGGCACTGAGTGAGATCAATCAAGCCATCGTCCGTATGGACGATCCAGAGAAACTTTTTCCTCTGGTGTGCGAAACAGCCGTCAAATTTGCCGGTTTTGCGATGGCCTTCGTGGCCACCCCCGACCCTGATGCCCGACTGCTGACACCCGTTGCCTGTTATGGTCATGGCACCGATTATTTGCGCAACGTACAACTGCCATTGACCGCCTCACCCAGCTTACCCCTGGGACCAGCGGCGCATAGCTTTCTGGAAGGCAGAACCATATTCGTCGAACATTTCCCCAGCGACCCCATGACCCGAGCTTGGCATGAAGCGGCTCGTCCTTATGGCTGGCAAAGCAGCTTGACGTTTCCCCTATTGCTGGACAACCGCGCTGTGGCGGTCATTGGTGTTTATGCGACCGTCCCTCAGGCGTTTGACGATGAAGCAATCGCCGTACTTGATGAAATGGCACGAGACATCGCGTTTGCCTTGGGAAGCTTTGAACGCGAGAAAGCGCGACAACGGGCAGAACAAGCCCTGTCGGATCGAGAAAGACATTTCCGCGCTTATTTTGAGCGCTCCATGGTAGGCATGGCAGCGACAGGACTGAGCAAACAATGGATTGAGGTCAACCAAGCCCTCTGCACCATGCTGGGGTACACCGCCGATGAACTGCATCATTTGACCTGGGACCATATCACCCACCCTGACGACCTCGAGATCAACGATCTGCTGTTTCAAAGCGTGGCCAGCGGTCGTTCGGACGAATACGAACTCAACAAACGGTTCATCCGCAAAAATGGCGACATCGTCCATACCCACCTCGCCGTGCGCGCCGTAAGAAATGAAACGGGCCAGCTCGAGTATATGGTTGCCCTGATCAACGACATTACCGAGTTGCGTCTGCAGCAAAGAGAACTGGAACGACGGGTCTATTTTGATACGCTCACCGGTCTGCCCAATCGCGCTTTATTGACCGACCGCCTGGACCGCGCTTTGGGACAACTCAAACGTTCTTCAACCTTGGTCGCAGTATGCTTCCTGGATCTGGATGGGTTCAAAGAAGTCAATGACAGTTACGGTCATGCCATCGGGGATAAGATCCTCATCGAAGTAGGACAACGGGTCACCTCGGTTTGTCGTTCTACCGATACAGTCGCACGCTTTGGGGGAGATGAGTTCGTCGTCATCATTGATGGCTTTACGGATCGCAGCGAATGCCAGTTTCTGGTCGACCGCATCCTGGATTCTCTGGCCCTTCCTTTCCATCACGAGAATCAGGCACTGACACTGTCCGCCAGCATCGGGGTTGCCATCTGCCCCGACGATATTACCGATGGCGAAACGTTGTTGCGTCACGCAGACCAGGCCATGTACCTGGCCAAGCAATCGGGTCGCAATCGCGTGTTCTTCTTCGATGCTCAAAATGAACACCGCTCGCGCCATCGCAGCCAGACATTGGACCGCTTGGAACACGCCTTGGATTTGGGAGAACTAGAGTTCTTCTATCAGCCCAAGGTTAATATGACGACACGTCAGGTCATTGGCGCCGAGGCCTTGATTCGCTGGCGTGACCCCGCACGAGGCATGATCCTGCCCGGAGAATTTATCCCGCTGGTTGAAGGCACGCCCTTCGAAATCCGCTTATCCGAGTGGGTCATTGATCAGGCATTGCGCCGCCTCTCGGAATGGCAAGCCGCAGGGCTCAACCTGAGCCTCAGCGTGAACGTTCCAGCGCATCACTTACAGTCCCTGGGTTTCGTCGACTATCTGCGCAACCGCATGGCCCTTTATCCCGAACTCCTACCAGAATCGCTCGAATTGGAGGTTCTGGAAACCGCCACCCTGGGCGACCTCGATTCCGCCATTCAGAAAATGCGCGCCTGTCTTGGCATCGGCATCCAGTTTTCCATCGATGACTTCGGCACAGGCTATGCTTCCCTTTCTTATCTCA
>JAJYQG010000113.1 GCA_021794775.1 Pseudomonadota bacterium | reverse complement strand
CGCCAAGGCCTTGCTTTTATGTTCTTCCATATCACTTATTCTCCGGATTGATCCACTGAACCCCGTCATCGAACATGATGCCTGACACCCTTCGAGCACGGCCTTACGACCACGCTCACCGCCTTGCCGTTATCCCTCGATACTGTAATTATAGACAGTATCGCGTCGCCGTCAATCCATTCCTTCATGTCACCACCGGCCCCCGTGCCCGCGCCAGAACCCCTTCCAAAGCGCCAAGTGCTGCCTGGCGACGAACAGACTCCCGATTTCCGTCGAAATGCCTCGTCACCGTCTCGACCTGCCCATCCCAGGCCCAGGCCAAACATACCGTCCCCACCGGCTTGTCCCGGCTTCCGCCCGATGGACCGGCCACACCACTGACCGCCAGCGCCATCTGCGCCGCGCTGCGCGCCAAGGCACCGCTGGCCATGGCGCCCACAACCGCCTCGCTGACCGCTCCATACTGCGCGATCAGCGTCAGATCCACCCCCAGCATGGCACATTTGCTGGCGTTGCTGTAGGTTACCCAGCCGCGATCGAACCAGGCAGAAGAACCCGGCACCTCCGTCACGCAGGCCGCAATGCCCCCACCGGTACAGGATTCCGCCGTCGCCAACATCCAGCCACGCCACGTCAGCACCCGTCCCACTTCCTCAGCCAAGGACTCCATGGCTTCTCCTTTTACGGCCCGACAGAGAGAAACCCACGCAGATGCCACAGCACCCACATGGCACCCAGGGCAGCCAATCCATCGTCGAGCATGATGCCCAATCCACCATGCACACGCCGATCCACCCAACCGATGGGGAAAGGTTTCCATATGTCCAGCAAACGGAACAACGCCCAACCCGTCCACCAACCCAGCCACCCTGGCGGGGCCATCATCAAAACCGCAGCTGTCGCCACGATCTCGTCCCACACCACCGACTTTGGGTCATCGTCCTCAAGGGCAGCTGCCGTCACGCCGCAGGCCCAGATCCCGATGACAAAGAGCAACGACACCATAACCCACCCCCACGGAAAAGCAAGGGGACGCAACAGGAAGAACAATGGAAACCCAAGCAAGCTGCCCACCGTCCCCGGCGCACGCCAGGAGAGACCGCTGCCAAACCCCAAAGCCAGCCAATGGGCGGGGTGACGAACCATAAAGGCCAGCGAAGGTTGTTTTTTCATGGGGTAGGGAAATGATCAAAACCACGCCAGGGCATGAGAACATCGCCGCCATCCAGACCCACGATGCGACGTTCTGCCGCATGGCCGGTCACCATGCCGATGCGGGTCAGCGGCAACGACAGGCTCTGCCCCAGAGTTTCAATCGCGGCACGCCGATGGGGTGCTGCGGTAAAACACAGTTCATAATCTTCACCGCCCGCAAGCACACGCTGGCGCCAGGCAGGATCATGGCCATCACCGGGCTGAAACGGCGCCACGGGAAGCGCCCCCAACTGGACCACGGCCCCGACGCCAGAAGCCGTCAGAACATGATCCAGATCTCCCAACAGACCATCCGAAATATCGATGGCCGCATGGGCCAGATCGCGCAAACCATACCCCAGATCAAGCCGTGCGGCAGGTTGTTCGAAACGGCTCAAGGCCAGGCGTTCTGCCGTGGCTTCCAGGAAACAGGTTCCCTGCAAGCATCCCAGCCCCAACGCCGCATCACCCAAGGTCCCCGACACCCAGATATCATCTTCCGGGCGCGCTCCCGAACGACGCAGTGCCTTGCCACGGGGCACTTCACCCAGCACGGTCACCGCCAGCGCAGCAGGACCTGCAGTGGTATCGCCGCCCACCCAATCGACGTTGGCTTCTGTCAGAGCCGACTCGAAGCCGCGGCAGAATGCCGCCACCCAAGCTTCATCGAAGCGGGGCAAGACCAGCCCGAGCAGCACCCAACGCGGCACAGCCGCCATGGCCGCCATATCGGACAGGTTGACCGCCACCGCCTTGCGAGCCAGCCGCTCCGGGTCCATGGTTTCAAAATAGTGGCGTCCCGCCACCAGGAGATCGTGAGAAACCGCCAGTTCCATCCCTGCAGCAGGAGCCAGCAGCGCCGCATCGTCACCTCCGGCAAGCACCGTATGGCGCACCGCAGGACGACAATAACGCCGGATGAGATCAAACTCGCCCATGGCGCGCCTTGCCGACGTCAGTCGTTCCCCGGCGGGGAAGGTTGAGGCCGTCGTTCGTCGGGTCTTTCCAGACCGGCCAGCCGATCCAAAACGCCATTGACGTAGCGATGTCCATCGGTACCCCCAAAATGTTTGGCAAGATCGATGGCTTCGTTGAGAATCACGCGAAAGGGTGTTTCAGGAAACTCGCGGAATTCCACGGCCGCAATCCACAGTATCGCCCGTTCCACCGGACTCAACTGTTTTACCGGACGATCCAGACAAGGGGTCAACCGCTCATCCAGGGTCACGCTCTCGGCCAATACGGTCTTGAGCAGGCGCTCCAGAAAGTCCCGATCGGCACGCATGAAATGCGGCTGTGTGGCCAACTGCCCAAGCAGCGTCGCCACCTCGGCAGGGTTCATTTGCCATTGGTACAAAGCTTGCAGCGCCAATTCCCGCGCACGACGACGGGCCGACTTCACAGGTCGCCCCGTCGAATCTCGGCCAGCAGACGCGCCATCTCGATTGCAGCCAACGCACAATCCTGCCCCTTATGCTCGGCTCGGGCAAAGGCCTGAGCATCGTTCTCGGTGGTCAGCACCCCATTGGCCACCGGAATCCCTGTGGCCAACTGGACCGCCGTAATCCCTGCCGCCGACTCGTCGGCCACAATCTGGAAATGGTAAGTGTCGCCACGCACGACGCAACCCAGAGCAATCAAGGCATCGAAACGCCCACTTTCTGCCAGCACCTTGAGGGTCAAAGGCAATTCCAGTGCCCCCGGAACCCTCAGCACCGGAATATCCTGCTGGGCCACGCCGCGCTCCATCAATGCCTTACCGGTAGCAGCCAACAACTGCTCGCCGATCGCTTCGTTAAAACGCGCCAGCACGATGGCAATGCGCAGTCCACGGCCGTCGCAAGCAATATCTGCCATGCTGGTATTCCATGGCCTATTCATCGGGTGTGACATAACCGGTAACCTCCAATCCAAACCCTGCCATACTCGGCATCTTGCGCTGGCGCGACAACAGTTTCATACGCCCAACCCCGACAGCTTTCAATATTTGCGCTCCAACACCGTGCAAGCGCGTATCCCACTTGCGGCTGCGC
>JAJYQG010000213.1 GCA_021794775.1 Pseudomonadota bacterium | reverse complement strand
GGTGCTTCTTTCGTCAATCGGCTTGACGTGCTTTGCGTCACGCCAGGACTTTGGAAGAGGTGTGCCATGATCTTCAACATTTTTTGCATCGCCATCCTGAATGTCGTCGCGCGCAAAACGGCCCATGCCGTGAGGGTGCGTTTTGAAAACTGGAACACCACCGCCCAGGCCCCGCTGTTTTCCCAACAGAGCGGCGATGAAGGCATGACCCATCCGGGGATGTATGCCTTGCTGGCGGGCGTGTCGAATGATCTGATGTCGCACTGATGCGTAAGGCTTGCATGAAACTGGGGTATGCCCTGGGGATGCTGGTCGCTCTGGCATGGGCCATGCTGGCGCAAGCGGAGCCCTTGGGGCAGGACGACGATGGCACCATTCCCTGGATGATTCAGGGTGATGAAACCTACATCAACCAGCGGCATGGGTCCTTCCCATCGGCAGGGCCGGCGGGCGCCAATGGTTTCCTGTCGACACCGGAGAGCTCCTATTCGAACATTCTGGGTTTGCAGCTGGGCTATGACTTCGGCGATCAGGGGGAATTCTGGTTGCGTTCGGAAACCATCCGTGGCATTCCCCTGAGTCAATCGGGAGGTCTTGGGGCGCTGACCAACAACGACATGCAGCGTTACATGCTGGATCGGTTCCAGACCTATCTGGCCCTGGCGTTTTACAACCGCACGGTGAATCTGGGCGGACAAAGCGAGAATCTGTCGCTGGACAGCCATCGTTTTGACCGCGATGTGACCTCCCATCGCTTCAGCTGGACCCTGGGCAAGGTCGATGTGCTGTCCTTTTTCGATCGCAACGCCTATGCGGGAAAAGGGGATACCCAGTTTCTCAACTGGTGTTTCATGACCTCCTGTGCCTTCGATTACGCGGCAGATGCGCGGGGTTACACCTGGGGTCTTGAGACCGAGCTCAACTGGGATGCCTGGTCTGGCCGTTTTGGCTGGTTTGCCATGCCCCAGCAACCCAACCAGCTGGACATGGATCCCTCCATCGGGGTGCATTTCGGGGTGAATGGCGAACTGGAACGGCGCTGGAAGAACGGGGCGCTCAAACTGTTGCTGTATCAGGGACGGATGAAACTGGCCAGTTATGCTCCCTATGTGGGCCAGACCGGGCTATACATCGGGCAGCAAGCCCGCGTCGATGCCCAGCGTGGCGGCGGTGGCTTGAACCTGCAACAGGAGCTGATGCCGGGTGTCGGGTTGTTTGGCCGTGCTTTCTGGACCGGGGGGGCCAACGAATCGATGGCGTTCACCGAGGTGGATCGCAGCTTCAGCGCCGGGTTGTCGCTGGACGGGGTGAACTGGGGGCGCGGGCAGGATGGCGCCGGATTGGGTTGGGCCTTGAATGAGATCAGCGGGCCGCGCATCGCGTTCCTGACGGCGGGCAACTATGACCTTTTCATCGGCAATGGCTACCTGCTGTATGCCCCCGAGTATGTGATCGAGACCTATTACCGCTGGAGCATCGTCGATGGTCTGCAGCTGACGGCCGACTGGCAGCATATCGGCAATCCCGCGTACAATCAGCTGCGCGGCCCCGTGGATGTTTACGGTTTGCGTCTGCACATCGACTTTTGACCGGACGCAGGACGCCCGGTTTTCATGATTTTTGAAGGAGTGACCCGAGATGGAATTGAAACGTACCCTTTCCTTGACCGATGCCCATGCCATCGTGGCCGCAGCCCGTGCCAAAGCGGTGGAAAACAACTGGAATGTGGTGATTGCCCTGCTGGACGATGGGGGCCATTTGATGTTGCTCGAACGTGCCGACCATACGCAGATCGGTTCCGTGACCGTGGCCCAGGAAAAAGCACGCACGGCCTTTCTGTTCCGTCGTTCCACCAAGGTCATGGAAGAAACCGTGGTGGGTGGACGCACCGTGATGCTCAATTTGCCCGGCAACACGCCCATCGAAGGAGGCTTGCCACTTTTCAGCGAAGGGCAACTGGTAGGGGCCATCGGGGTTTCCGGGGTGCAGTCGTTCCAGGATGGCATCATCGCGGCGGCCGGTGCGGAGGTGGTGGCCGGACTCCAGCTGCACGGCTGAGACAAAGGGTGATGCCTGACCGGGGTCAGGTGCCAACGGCCTGGTGGGTGTTCTGCCGGGTGATCGACAATTACGGCGACGCCGGAGTCGCCTTGCGTCTGGCGCGCCAGCTGGCGTCGCGGTCGCTGGGGCCGGTGCATCTGGTCGTCGATCATTGGCCTACCTTGGCGCGTCTCGATCCGCGCCGCGCCGAGGCGGACGAAGGTCGTTTGCAGGAGGGGCTCCACGCCTGGTCCTGGTCTTTTCTTGAAAGTCATGCCGATGCGGTGCTGGGCTCGGCGCCGCCACGGGTGCTGATCAGCGCCTTCAGTTGCGATCTGCCTGCGGGTATGCTGGCCTGGCTGACCGGACGCCCGGCACCCCGCTGGATTCTCTTCGATTACCTGAGTGCCGAAGCCTGGATCGACGATTGTCATGGTCGTCCGGCGCCGTTGCCGGGTTTTGAGGGCCCGCGTCATTTCTTCTTTCCGGGGTTCTCGCAGGCCAGCGGCGGATTGTTGCGCGAGCCCGGACGCCCGGCGGCATCCGCTGCGCACGCCGCAGGCTCTGGCGACGGGCCCCGGTCGCTGACCCTCTGGGCCTATCCCACGGCACCCTGGCGTGCCTTGGTCGCGGCGCAAGGCCAGGGGCAAGTGCCGTGGTGCTGGCATGTTTTTGAGGGGGACGGGCTGGCCGCTCAGGTGTCAAGCCTGCTGCCTCCCTGTCGCCCCAAGGACGAGCAGGGGGGGGCGTCGACAGCGCCCTGCTGCCGTTCCCTGCCTTTCCAGACACAGCAAGGCTATGACCGCCTGCTCGATGACGCCGATCTCAATCTGGTGCGTGGCGAGGATTCCTGGGTGCGCGCCCTCTGGGCGGCCAAACCGTTTCTATGGCAGGTCTACCCGCAAGCGGATGAAGTGCATCACCGCAAGCTGGAGGCGTTTCTCGCCCGCTATCTGGATGATGCCGAACCGGCTCTGGCGTCCCGCTTGCGTGCGCTGTTCTGGGCCTGGAACGGCGAGGGAGATGTGACGGCGGCGTGGCTGGCGCTGCAAGCGCAATGGCCGCTCTGGGTGGCCCATGCGCGGCGCTGGAGTCTGGCCTTGGCCAGGCAGCCCGACCTGGTGACGCAGCTTGTGGAATTTGTAGAAAACACGTTAGAATAGACAGTTATCTTTAAATTTGGTGTGGGTGCGACAATGAAACAGGCGCAGGAATTGCGGGTGGGCAATGTGATCATGGTGGGCAAGGATCCCCTGGTGATCCAGAAGGCAGAATACAACAAAGGCGGACGCAGTGCGGCGGTGGTCAAGATGAAGCTGCGCAACCTGCTGACGGGAGCGGCCAGCGAAACGGTGTTCAAGGCCGATGACAAGCTGGATCAGGTGATTCTGGAACATAAGGATGTCACCTATTCCTATTTTGCCGATCCATCCTACGTGTTCATGGATCATGAATACAATCAGTACGACATGGACCGCGAGAGTCTGGGAGATGCGTTCAATTGCCTGGAAGATGGCATGGCCTGCGAAATCACCCTCTACGACGGGCGCGCCATTTCGATGCAGTTGCCGAGCTCGGTGGTGCGCGAGATCGATTACACCGAACCGGCGGTGCGCGGCGATACTTCGGGCAAGGTGCTGAAGCCGGCCACGCTCAAGAACGGTTACCAGATCGCCGTACCGTTGTTCTGCGAAACCGGGGATCGCATCGAAATCGACACGACCACCGGCGAATACCGCCGTCGCGTCAACGGATAATCTCCTTGCCGATCCGGACCAAAGCGATCCTGCCTGGACGTCTGGTCTGGGTCGAACATGAATCGGCTTGCCTCAGGGGCAATCCCTGGGGCGATCCGGTGCGTCGTGCGTTCCCGGTCTGGCTGCCGCCCCAATACGATCGGCCAGGGTCGTTGCAGCGTTTTCCGGTCTTTTACGGATTGGCCGGTTACCTCGGCAGTGGTCCCAGTCAGGTCAACTGGCAACCCTTCAATGAGAATGTTCCCGAGCGCGTGGCCCGCCTGATGCAGGATGGGGCCATGGGCCCGGTGATTCTGGTGTTTCCGGACTGTTTCACCCGGCTCGGAGGCAACCAGTACATCAACTCGTCGGCCCTTGGCGCCTATGGCGACTACCTGCATGGCGAACTGGTGCCCTGCATCGACGCCCATTTCCGCACCCTGAAGGCCCCGGCCCATCGCGGCCTTTTCGGCAAGTCTTCCGGGGGTTATGGCGCCTTGATGCAGGCCATGCTTGCGCCCCATGTCTGGGGTGGGGTGGTGAGCCATGCCGGGGATGCCGGTTTCGATCTGGCCTATCGCCCCCATTGGCCCGATACCCTGGACAGGCTGGCGCGCTTTGCGCCGATGGACAGCAACCCTCCAGATGCCGAGACCCTGGCGCGCTTGCAGCAGGGGTTGGACGATGGTCGCGTGAAGGCTTTTCTGGACCATCTGTTTCGCCAGGAGCGCCTTTCCGCAGCGGAGACCCATGCCCTCATGAACCTCGGCATGGCCGCAACCTACGACCCCGACCCCGATGCGCCCAACGGTTTTCGTCTGCCCTTCGACCTGTTCAGTGGGGAGCTTCTGCCATCACGCTGGCAACGTTGGCTCGATTGGGATCCGGTGGGGGCTGCTGCGCGCCATGCGCCAGCGCTGCGTGCCCTGCGTCTGCTTTATCTCGATTGCGGTTGGCATGACCAATACCATCTGCATTACGGTGCGCGCCAGCTGCAGCGGACGCTGGCAGAAGCCGGGGTGAGGCACCATTATGAAGAATTCGACGGCACCCATTCGGGCATCGACTTCCGTCTGGATCGCAGCTTGCCTCTGCTCTACGAGGCGTTGAAAGCGTAGGGCCGAACCCTTTTCACTGAAGCCCGTCGCGGGTGGTGAAGCGGTACGCCACGTCGGGCTGCTGACCATCCACCAGCTGCGCCAGGGCTTTGCCGCTGCCGCTGCCGAGCGTCCATCCCAGCGTGCCATGCCCCGTGTTGAGAAACAGGTTGTCCCAGCGCGTGGGGCCGATCAGGGGACAGTTGGAGGGGGTTGCCGGACGCAGTCCGCACCAGGGTTCGACATGGTTGAAATTGACCAGGTGGGGAAACAGGGTGCGGGTGCGGGCGACCAGCGCTTCCAGACGCACGGCGTTGAGACTGCGGTCGTACCCGGAGAATTCTGCGGTTCCCGCCACGCGCAGCGTGTCGCCATGACGGGTGAACACCACCTTATGGGCATCGTCGGTGATGCTGACACGCAGCGCCGGGTTGGCCGGGTCGATCAGCGGCAACGTGACCGAATACCCTTTGACCGGGTAGAGCGGCAGTGAAAGCCCCAACGGACGCAGGAGAAGGGCGCTGTCGGAACCGAGGGCGATGACAAAGACGTCGGCTTCCAGGGCGGCGATGCCGACATCGTCGGCCAGCATGGCGCCTTGAATGCGCGTTCCTTCGGCATGGAGCGCGGTGACGCGGGTTCCATAACGAAAGACGACCCCGCGCTGGGCACAGGCCCGCGCCAGACCCTGGGTCCAGAGCCGCGCATTGCCGCTGCCATCCCGCGGCGTGAAGGTCGCCCCATGCCAATGGGGCCGCGCATCTTGCAAGGCCGGTTCGATGGCCAGCGCCTGGTCTGCTGTGACGGCATGGCGCGCATAACCCAGCGCCTCGACCCGTTGGGCGGCGCGCAGCCCGCGCTCCCAGGCTTCGGGGTTGGCGTAAAGGTTGAGGATGCCACCATCCTGCGCCTGGTGGTCGATGTTCAGGGTGTGACGCAATTCGTCGTGGGCCTGGCGGCTGTAAAGGCCCAGGGCCAGCAGCTGGCGGAAGTTATGCTCGCTGCGGGCAGGGCGGCATTCGCGCAGAAAACGCAGGCCCCAGGCCCATTGATGGGGGTCGGCCTGGAGGCGGAACAGAAGGGGAGCGTTTTCATGGTGACGCCATTCGAGGATCTGGGGCAGGGTTTCGGGCGTGGCCCAGGGTTCCACATGGCCCGTGGACAACTGGCCGCCGTTGGCGTAGCTGGTTTCCAGCGCCGCATCGGGCTGTCGCTCGATGACGGTGACCTCATGCCCTGCCGCTCTCAGGTACCAGGCGCTGCTGACGCCGATGATGCCTGCCCCCAATACCGCCACCCGCATCGCCATTTCCACCATGCCCAAACCATGAATTTTACCAGACCGTGATGCGCCTGAGCGGTATAATGCAGCACCGTGAACGGTACTGTTGCCGTTCTTTCCATTGCCAATTGCCTTGAAGGAAGGACCATGAATCTGGATCGAGTGGTTGCCGGGCGTGATGTGCCCAACGATTTCAATGTCATCATCGAAATCCCCATGAACGGGGACCCGATCAAGTATGAGCTGGATAAGGAATCCGGCGCCATGTTCGTCGATCGCTTCATGTCCACGGCCATGCATTACCCCTGCAACTACGGCTACATTCCCCGGACCCTGTCGGACGATGGCGATCCCGTCGATGTGCTGGTGATCACCCCGGTTCCCCTGATCACCGGGGTGGTGGTGCGTTGTCGTGCCCTGGGGGTCCTCAAGATGACCGACGAATCGGGAGAAGACGCCAAGCTGCTGGCGGTGCCGATAGATAAGCTTTGCACCCTCTACCGCAACCTGACCAACATCGGCGATCTGCCCGAGTTGACCCTCAGCCAGATCGTGCATTTCTTTGAACATTACAAAGATCTGGAAAAAGGCAAATGGGTCAAGGTCAGTGGTTGGGCGGGTGTGGCCGATGCCCATGCCGAGATTCAGGGCGGGATCGAGAACTACCGGCGCGACCATCCCGAGGTGGTGGACTGAGAGGCCCTTTGCGCCGTCAGGAAACGGCGCGGATGTCGATCACCGGCCGGCCATCATGGCCGGTGCGGGGTTCGGGTTTCCAGGCTTGGCCGAGGATGATTTCCAGTCCGGCGGGCAAGCCATCTTGCTGGCGCAGTCCCTCGTAATGCTGGTTCAGGGCGTGCCACGACTGTCGCCCACGGAGGCCGGCAGGGCGTGTGCCGGGCAGTGGCCCGAGGCGGCGCAGGTCCTGCAGCAGCAGGCCAAGGTCGGGGTAATGCACGGTCACGTCTTCCCGTTCCATGACCGGATCGGCAAGTCTCGCTTGCACCAGCGCATCCCCCAGATCGTGCATGTCCGGAAAGGAAGGCAGCCCGGTTTCCTGTCCTGACCCGGCGGCCAGGGCCTGGCGCAATTCGCGCAAGGTATCGGGGCCGGGGCATGAGAACAGAAACAGTCCGCCGGGGGCCAGCAGGCGCCGCACCTCGGGGAACAGCAGCGCAGGCTCAACCCAGGGCAGGAGAAGGTTGGCCCAGATCAGCCCGAACGAACCTTCGCGGAAGGGCAGGGCGGGGCATTGGGCCACCACGTTCTGACGCGCGGGCGAGCGCCAGCGTTCCCAGAAGCGGATGGATTGGGGTGGCAGCAGATCGGCGGCCAGATCGACGGATACCAGCGCAGCCTGGGGGAAGCGTTCGTTGAGCCAGGTGGCGCCAGGCCCCATGCCGGCGCCGAGGTCGAGCATGCGTTGCGGTGCCAGACGAACAAAATCAAGGCGTGTCAACAGCCGAGCCCCAACCTGATCGCTGAGAAAAACGGCGCTGGAATCCCGATGCCGCCGCAAGGCGTGCACCAGTTCGGCGGGATAGCGCAGGGAGGCCACCGCGCTATTCGGCGTAGAGACCGAGGCGTTCGAAAAGACGGCGGTCACGCGCCATATCGGGATTGTCGGTGGTGAGCAGACGCTCGCCGTAGAAGATCGAATTGGCGCCGGCCAGAAAGCATAACGCCTGCATCTCGTCGCTCAGGCTTTCTCGGCCGGCGGACAGACGCACGCGCGATTGGGGCAGGGCGATGCGCGCGCAGGCGATGGTGCGCACGAATTCCAGGGGATCGAGATCATCCCGACCGTAGAGGGGGGTGCCTTCCACCTGCACCAGCAGGTTGATCGGCACCGATTCCGGCGCGGGCTCCAGCAGGGTCAGTTCGTGAATCAATCCTGCGCGCTGGGCACGGGTTTCGCCCATGCCGACGATGCCGCCACAACAGACTTTCATGCCGGCCTGACGAACGGCGTCGAGGGTGTCGAGGCGTTCCTGGAAGTCGCGGGTATGGATGATGGAACCGTAAAATTCACGGTCGCTGTCCAGATTGTGATTGTAATAGTCGAGACCGGCCGCCTGGAGCCGTTCCGCCTGGGCCGGGGTCAGCATGCCGAGGGTGGCGCAGGTTTCGAGGCCGAGATCGCGCACGCCGCTGATCATCGTCACGATGGCGTCGAGATCGCTGTCGCGCGGACTGCGCCAGGCTCCACCCATGCAGAAACGGGAGGCTCCGGCGTCCTTGGCGCGGCGTGCCGCTTCCAGGACTTCCGCAGGGCTGAGCAGGGACTGGCGGGCCAGACCGGTGCTGTGATGGGCCGATTGGGGGCAATAGCCACAATCTTCCGGGCAGCCGCCGGTCTTGACCGACAGCAGGGTGGAGAGTTGCACGCCACGCCCGTCAAAATGTTGTCGATGTACCGTCTGGGCCTGCCACAACAGGTCGAGGAAAGGCAGATCGAAAAGGGCTTCGAGCTTTTCGCGGGACCAAACAGGAGAAAATGGGGAAGGTTTTGAATGCGTCGCTGACGCGGAAACGGAGGTAGGCTGAGTCATAGCTCGACATTCTCCGGTAACCCTGCTTGGTTTGTCAATGAAACACCTGTTTTCATGGGATTCTCCCTGTCACCTGTGCGGTACGGCGATTGAGGGCCGGGCCGGGCTCTGCCCAGCCTGCCGCCGGGCCCTGCCGCGTCATGACGGAAAAATGCCGCGGCTGACGGGCATCGATGCCGTGAAGGTGGCGTTCTGGTATGACTATCCGCTGATTCCCCTGGTGCGCGCCTTCAAATACCAGGGGGCCCTGCATCTGGCCGATGTGCTGGCCTCGGGCTGGGAAGGGCTTCTGCCGCAGCAGCCTCCCGATTGCGTGGTGCCCGTGCCCCTTTCGCGCCGCCGTTGGCGCGAGAGAGGGTATAATCAGGCCCATGAACTGGCCCTGGAACTGGGATCCAGACTGGGGTCGGCATGCACACCAGCCTTGCTGCGTCAGCGTCATACGGCGCCCCAGGCGGGCTTGAGTGCCCAAGCACGGGCCACCAATGTGGCGCGGGCGTTTTGCGCCAGAACCCCGTTGCGGGGTCTGCGTGTGGCGCTGGTGGACGATGTGTTGACCACCGGCGCTACCCTGGAAGCGGCTGCCCAGGCGCTGCGCGACGCCGGTGCACGCCAGGTTGAAGCCTGGGTGGTGGCCCGTGCGGTGTTGCCTTTGTGATGAAGCCATGTTCGGGAACCCCCATGTTCGATGTCGTGTTGTATCAGCCAGAAATACCGCCCAATACCGGCAACATCATTCGCCTTTGTGCCAACAGCGGGGCTCGGCTCCATCTGGTCGAGCCCCTCGGTTTTTCGGTGAGCGATCGCCACTTGCGTCGCGCAGGTCTGGATTACCACGAGCAGGCGGTGATGACGGTTCATCGGCATTGGGAAGATTGCCGTCTGGCTTTGTCCGGACGGCGCTGGTTCGTGATGACGAGCCACGGCCGCGGGCCCCATACGCGCTTTGCTTACCGTCCTGGGGATGTGTTCCTGTTTGGGCAGGAAACCCGGGGTTTGCCGGCGGCGGTACGGGAAGCGTTCGACACGGAACATTGGCTGCGTTTGCCGATGCGTCCGGGCAACCGCAGCCTGAACCTCTCCAATGCGGTCGCGGTGATGGTGTACGAAGCCTGGCGCCAGCAAGGATTCGACGGCGCCATCTGAAACGTCATTCGTGGCGCGGTTGTCGCGCCAGCAGCTGTTCCAGCGCCATGCCGGGGCTCAGCGTGCCTTCGAGCATGGCGTGCACGGTGCCTGTGATGGGCATGTCCACGCCGAGGCGTTGGGCCAGAACCATGGCGGCGCGGGTGGTGGGCACGCCTTCGGCCACGTGCCCCAGGCCATCGAGCAGTTGCGCCAACGGCACGCCCTGGGCCAGACCCTGACCGACCTGGTAATTGCGCGACAGAGGGCCGGTGCAGGTGAGCACCATGTCCCCCAGTCCGGCCAATCCCATGAAGGTTTCCCGATGTCCGCCCAGGGCTTCGCCCAAGCGCGACACCTCGGCCAGCCCGCGGGTGATGAGGGCGGCACGGGCATTGAAACCGAGCTCCATGCCATCGGCCAGCCCGCTGGCGATGGCGATGACATTCTTCAGGGCACCCGCCACTTCCACCCCGGTCAGATCGTGGCTGGAGTAGAGGCGCAGGCGCGGGCTGTGCAAAAGGCTGGCCATCCCATGGGCAAAGGGGGCATCGTGACTGGCCAGCGTCAGGGCCGTGGGCAACCCGGCAGCCACTTCAGCGGCAAACGAAGGGCCGGACAGGGCGCCCCAGGGGACAGAAGCGGGGACGTAGCGTTGCACGATCTGGTGGGGCAGTTGCCCGGATTCGGGATCAATGCCCTTGCAGGCCCAGATCAGGGGCGTCTGCGTCGCCAGCGCAGCGCAGCGCTCAAGGGTGGGCGCGAGCGCCGCCAGCGGGGCACAAAACAGCAGCAGATCGGCCTGGTTCAGCGCCACCTCGAGGCGATGGGTGCAGCACACCGAGCCTGGCAACGCGATGCCGGGAAGGTAACGGTGGTTTTCCCGCTCCTGATGCAGCGAGAACAGGGTGGCTTCGTCCCGTCCCCAGAGCGTGATGTCGTGGTGCTCGCCCAGGACGACGGCCAGAGCCGTCCCCCAAGCTCCGGCACCGAGGATGCTGATGCGCATTGGAATTACTGGACCGTTGCGTTTTCTGCCGGGTTTTGCGATTGCTGTTGTTGGTAGAGCATTTCAAAATTGATGGGGTTGAGCAGGACGGGAGGGAATCCGGCGCGGGTCGACAGGTCCGACACCACTTCCCGCACATAGGGGAAAAGGATGTTGGGGCAGGTGACGTTGAGCAGGATGGGCATGTCGTCGGCGGGAATGTTGGCGATGCGGAAAATGCCGGCCATCTTGGTTTCGATCAGGAAAACCGTCTTGCCCGTCGTTTTGGCGGTGACGGTGACGGTGACGCTGCATTGATGCAGATCGGCTTCCAGGGCTTCGCTGCCATTGGTCAGCTGAATTTCGATCTGGGGTGTCTCACGTTCCAGAAAAACCTGGGGCGCATTGGGAATTTCCAGCGAAGCATCCTGCAGGTACAGTTTTTCGATGCTGAACATGGGAGGGTTGGGTTGTCCGTTTTGGCTCATGGGAATGTCCGCATTAGGGTTGATGGAGAGATGACGGTAAAACGTAAGCTGGTTCAGGGCACCGCGCGCAGCAGGGGTTCCAGATGGCCCTCGCGGTCGAGCAAGGCCAGATCGTCGTAGCCCCCGACATGGGTATGGCCGATGAAGATTTGAGGCACGGTGCGACGGCCTGTGATGGCGGTCATGTGCTGACGTTGGGCGGGATCGAGATCGACGCGGATTTTCTCAAGGTTCGTCACGCCGCGACGGGTCAGCAGTTTTTCGGCCATGACGCAGTAGGGGCAGACCGCGGTGCTGTACATGATGACTTTTTCCATGAGGCTCGACCTCCTTCTCGTGTCAGGATTTGAGGGGAGCATGGGCGAGTGGCAGGTTGGCCTCAACCCAGGCGGTCATGCCCCCTTTCAACACATAGATGTCGCTGAACCCCACGGTTTTCAAGGTGGCGGCGGCGCGGGCGGTGTTTTGCGTGGAAGCGATCAGGATGACCGGATGCTCGGTGGGCAGTTTGCGGCTCCCGACCTCGCTGGACAACTCGTCCGGATGGATCGAATGGGCTGTCGGCAGATGGCCCAGATCGTAATGCTCGCGGCTGCGCAGGTCGATCACCAGCGCGTGACGCCGGTTGATCATCTGGGTGGCTTCGACGGGGGATATGGCCTGTTCCCGGCTGATGAGGGCCTGAATCTCGGGCCAGGCCAGCATCAGGGCGCTGGCGAGGACAAGTGCGACAAGGGCGACATGCTGCAACAGGAAATCCAAAATGCTCACGCTGGCGGTGCTCCGGCTGGACGAAAAAGCTGAGGTGCGATTCTAACAGATGACCGGGGCGGGGTGGAATGATAGAATCACCGGTTGATGAATTGAATCCCAAGAGTGACATGTTATGAAAAAGCTGGTTTTGTTGCGCCACGGACAGAGTACCTGGAATCTTGAAAATCGTTTTACCGGCTGGACCGATGTCCCGCTGTCGGCCGATGGCCTGCAGGAAGCGACCGAAGCCGGTCGCCTGTTGCGGGAAGCTGGCCTGTTGCCCCAGCGTGCCTTCACGTCTGTGCTCAAGCGCGCCATCAAAACCCTCTGGGTGGCGCTGGAAGAAGCCGATCGGCAATGGATCCCGGTGGTGTCGGACTGGCGCCTCAACGAACGGCATTACGGGGACCTGCAAGGATTGAACAAGGCAGAAACCGCCGCCCGCTTTGGCGAACAGCAGGTGCTGATCTGGCGTCGCAGTTACGACACCCGTCCTCCGGTCATGGCCGAGGATGATGCCCGTTCCGAGCGCCACGATGCGCGTTACGTCGCGGAGGCTGCGCGGCGCGCCACAGCAGGCGAGAGCCTGGAAGACACCGTGGCGCGGGTGGTGCCTTACTGGGAAGAGGTGATTGCCCCGGTGGTGGCTTCCGGTGAACAGGTTCTGGTGGTGGCCCACGGCAATTCGTTGCGCGCGCTGGTCAAGCATCTGGAACGCCTGACGCCAGCCCAGATCATGGAAGAGAACATTCCCACCGGCATTCCGCTGGTGTACGAGCTGGACGATGCCGGCACGGTGTTGCGCCGCTACTATCTGGGCGATCAGGGCAAAATTGCCGAACTGAGCCAGGCGGTGGCCAACCAGGGACGGCTTCAATCCTGATGCCATGCATGGGGCGGCCAACGGCATGAAGTATGGGCGGGTCGCGTGCGCGCTGTTGGTGTTGTCGGGCGCGGCGCAGGCCGAGCCAGCCCGTCAGCTGCATGATCTGAAGGATCGCATCCGTCAGGTGCAAAAGGATGTGACCGAGACCGAAGGCTCGCGCCGCGATGCCCTTGATGGGCTCAAGAAAATCGAACGCGACATTGCCCGGACCACCCGCAATCTGCGTCAGCTCGAAGACCAGAAGGGGCGCTTGCAACAGGAACTGGGGGGGCTGCATCAGGAGACCGATGCGCTTCGCTCGGTGCTGGATAAGCAGCAGGATGGCCTGGGCACGCTGGTGGTGCAGCGCTACCAGGCCAGCTTTGCCGATGCCCTGAACACGACAGACCCGCAACAGGCCGAGGCACAACGCAGCTATCTGGGACAGTTGGCGCAGGATCGGGCGCATGCCATCGCCGGTTCCCGCTCCCGCATCCAGTCGCTCAACGACATGACCCAGGCCCATGAGCGCAAAGTTCAGGAACTGGCCCGTGTGGAACAGGAAGTGGGGCGTCAGCAGGCGCGCCTGAAAGAAGAAAACGCAGCCAAGGCGACGTGGGTGGCAACGTTGTCCCATCGGCTCGAAAGTCAGCGTCAGAATCTTTCGGCCCTGCAACGGGACGAAGCGCGCCTGACCCATCTGATGGAGAAGTTGGCGCGTCAAGCCGAAGAGCGGCGCCGACGCCAGCGCCAACAGCATCCCGCGCGCGCCGAGAAGCCACGTCCCAGGCAATCGGGCGACAGTACGGTGGCCATCATTCGCGAAACGCCCGAGCCCGGTCTCGACGACAGCGCCTTCGCCCATTTGCGCGGAGCCTTGCGTTTGCCGGTGGCTGGGGAACTCAGGAACCGTTTTGGCAGTCCACGGATCGATACCGGGCTCAAGTGGAGCGGATTGTTTATCCGTTGTCCCGCTGGACGGGACGTGAAAGCGGTGGCGGCGGGCAAGGTGGTGTATGCCGACTGGTTGCGTGGTTTTGGCAATGTGCTGATCATCGATCACGGCGGCGGTTACATGAGTCTTTACGGCGGCGGTGACCATTTGCGACAGTCGGTGGGGGCAACCGTAGAGCGTGGAAGCGTGGTGGCCACCACGGGAAATACCGGTGGACAGGACGAAACGGGGCTATACTTCGAACTTCGTTATCAGGGTAAACCTTTCGATCCCCTGGGGTGGGTTGGCCATCCCTGACAGGGTCATATTGTGTCGGAACAGAGGACAGGTTATGCGCGGTTTGCTTAAAAAAATGGGTCTGGTCATGGTCGGGGCGCTGCTTGGGTTTGCGCTGACCCTCAATTTTTCTGCGGTGGCGGACAAGACGGCACCGGCAGGATCTCCGCTTCCGATCGAAGATCTGCGCGCGTTCAGTGAAATTTTTGGGCGCATCAAGACCGATTACGTTGAGCCTGTCGACGATCACAAGCTGATCAAGGAAGCCATCACCGGCATGGTGGCGGGATTGGATCCCCATTCGGCCTATCTCGACCAGGAAGCTTACAAGGAGCTTCAGGACGGGACGCAAGGTGAGTTTGGCGGGCTCGGCATCGAAGTGACCATGGAAGATGGGCTGGTCAAGGTGGTCACCCCCATCGACGACACCCCGGCCAGCAAGGCGGGCATCAAATCCGGCGACTACATCATCAAGCTGGATGATGCGGCGGTGAAGGGCATGACCCTCAACGATGCGGTGAAACGCATGCGCGGCAAGCCGGACACGCCCATCAC
>JAJYQG010000043.1 GCA_021794775.1 Pseudomonadota bacterium | reverse complement strand
TGAGGGGGGGGCGAAATCAAGCCTACTCCGGGAACGGAATGACGCAACTTACCAATGTACGAACTGACCTTATGGCCAGGCAATTGCCCCCCTTCTCCAGGCTTGGCCCCTTGAGCCATCTTGATCTGGATATCATCGGCATTCACCAGATACTCGGTGGTAACGCCAAAACGCCCTGACGCTACCTGCTTGATGGCAGATCGCATCGAATCCCCCGTCGGCAAGGGCCTGAACCGAACAGGATCCTCGCCACCTTCACCGGTATTCGACTTGCCGCCCAACCGGTTCATGGCAATGGCCAACGTGCTGTGGGCCTCTTTTGAGATGGAACCAAGCGACATGGCCCCCGTCGCAAAGCGCTTGACGATCGAAGCAGCCGGTTCTACCTCTTCAAGCGACAATGGTTGGTCAGCGGTCTTGAAGACAAAAAGCCCCCGCAACGTCATCAAACGTTCGGATTGCTCATTGATGGCACGGGCATATTCCCGGTAGGTGTCATAGCTGCCCGTGCGGGTCGCGTGCTGCAGCTTGGAAACCGTCTCCGGTGTCCACATGTGCGCTTCGCCGCGGATTCGGTAAGCATACTCGCCTCCCGCATCCAAAGCCGTACGGTACAGCGGCGCATCGGAGTAAGCGAGCCGGTGCAAAGCCAGATTCTCTTCCATGACTTCAGCCAAGCCAATCCCTTCAATACGCGAAGCCGTTCCGGTAAAGAAGCGGCGCACAAACCCCGCATTGAGACCAATGGCTTCGAAAATCTGAGCACCACAATACGATTGCACCGTTGAAATGCCCATTTTGGACATCACCTTGAGCATCCCTTTGGATACCGCTTTGGCAAAACGCTTCGCGGCATCTTTAAAAGACAGGTCAGAAGGCAACAAGGACCCATCATGAGCCAGCATTTCGTAAACCAAGCGGGGATAGACCGCTTCAGCACCATAACCGACCAGCAAAGCAAAATGATGCACTTCTCGGGCTGAACCCGTATCCACCACAAGGCCGGTGGTCGTACGCAGCCCTTCACGAACCAGATGGTGGTGAACAGCTGCCGTACCCAACAAAGCAGGCAACGCCACCTGCTGGTCAGAAACCTCGGCATCCGACAATATCAGGATATTGGCACCGTCTTTGACAGCCACCACCGCCTGTTCACAGAGTGACTCCAACGCGGCTACCATGGCCGGGACCCCTCCGGATGCCAGTGCGCAGAGCGACAAGGTTCGAACCCGAAACTGCTCGCGGGTATGTTGTGCAATGCCTCGCAAGCGCGCCATGTCGGCGGGAAGCAAGACCGGTTGTTCAACCTCGAGACGCATCTGGGGCGTCGCTTCATGCACGGCCAACAAATTGGGACGCGGGCCAATGAAAGACACCAAAGACATGACCAGTTCTTCACGAATGGGATCGATGGGCGGATTGGTCACCTGCGCAAACAATTGACGGAAATATTGGTAGAGCGATTTGGACCGGTTGGACAACACCGCCAGAGGCGTATCGTCCCCCATGGAGCCCACCGCTTCCTGCCCCGTTGAAACCATGGGCGCCAACAAAAACTTGAGTTCCTCTTCGGTGACTCCGAATGCCTGCTGGCGATCCAGCAGGGTCTCTTGGTCCGCAAAAGGCTCTTCTTCCACAACAGGCAAGGTTTCAAGACGAATCTGGGTGGCATCGAGCCACTGGCGATAGGGATGCTGAGCAGCCAATCCGCGTTTGATCTCATGATCGCTGACGATGCGCCCCTCCTCAAGATCGATGAGAAACATCTTCCCCGGTTGCAGACGCCACTTCTTGACGATATCTTTTTCCGCGATGGGTAAAACCCCCATCTCTGAGGCCATCAAAACCAAGTCGTCGCGTGTTTGCAGGTAACGGGCGGGGCGCAATCCGTTGCGGTCTAGGGTAGCCCCGATCTGCCTCCCATCGGTAAACGCGACGGCAGCAGGTCCGTCCCACGGCTCCATCAACGCCGCATGGTATTCGTAGTAGGCACGCCGCTCTTCGTCCATGAGCGGGTTGCCCGCCCATGCCTCAGGGATCAACAGCGTCATGGCCTGAACAAGAGAATAACCCCCGGCCACCAAGAGCTCCAAAGCATTATCGAACGCTGCCGAGTCCGATTGCCCGTCAGCGATCAAAGGCCATATCTTGTCCAGGTCTTCGCCCAACAGTGAAGACACCATGTTGCCACGTCGCGCCGCCATCCAATTGACATTGCCGCGCAACGTATTGATCTCGCCATTATGGGCAATCATGCGGAAAGGATGGGCCAAATCCCAAGTCGGGAAGGTGTTGGTAGAAAAGCGCTGATGAACCAACGCCAAAGCAGAAACCAACGCCTCATCATCCAGATCAGGATAATAGGTACCCACCTGATCGGCCAGCAGCATGCCTTTGTACACCAATGTCCGCGATGAAAGGGAAGGAATGTAGAAACGGGTACGATCGTACCCGATAGCCGCCGCTTCATGCTCAGCGCGCTTACGCAACACAAACAGTTTGCGCTCGAACCGATTCTGATCCTGATCGGAACCCGCCGCCAGAAACCATTGGCGAACCTTGGGCTCTACGCGCTTCACGCTTTCCCCGAGACCAGCATTCGATGTCGGCACCGTACGCCACCCGAGTACCGTCAGGCCTTCTTCGCCAGCGCAACGCTCAAGAACCTCTTCGCAGCGACGACTCGCTTCATTTTCCTGGGGCAGAAACACCATGGCAACCGCATAACAACCTGGGGCTGGCAGCGTAAACCCAAGTGAAGAGGTTTCGCGACGCAGAAACGCATCGGGAATCTGAATCAAAATACCCGCCCCATCACCGGCCAGGGGATCGGCACCCGTTGCTCCGCGGTGGGTCAGATTCTCCAGAATCTGCAACCCCTGGCGCACAATGGCATGGCTCTTATGGCCCTTGATGTGGGCCACGAACCCTACACCACATGCATCATGTTCATGGACGGGGTCGTAGAGACCTTGCGCAGAAGGAAAGGATGGCTCGTTCAACGGTACACCTCGATCAACGGATAATGTGAGCTGTTTTGCTCGCGACAAGCAAGCACACCGCCATTCAAAAAAACATGGCGGGTCTTCGATGATAACCCAGGACGTTGTTTCAATCAACCAACAGCCGTACAGCCTACAAAATCGTCGCCTGCGTTACAATAGCACGATGAATACTTCGCCGAACCTGTTTTTGGTTGGCCTGATGGGGGCGGGAAAAACAACCATCGGGCGCCTTCTGGCACGTCACCGTGGGTTATCTTTTCTGGACTCCGATCACGAGATAGAAGCGCGCACCGGCGTCAGCATCAGCACCATTTTTGAGCTGGAAG
>JAJYQG010000005.1 GCA_021794775.1 Pseudomonadota bacterium | reverse complement strand
CGGTGACCCCTTTGCCCCGTAACCGTGTGGCGCTGGTGTTCAACATTGTCGAAGGTGAGGCGGCGCATATTCGGGAAATCAACATCGTCGGCGCCCATGCTTTTCCGCTCAAGGAGTTGCAGGATCAGCTGCAATTGAACACGCCGAACTGGTTGTCGTGGTACACCAAGAATGATCAGTATTCCAAGCAGAAGCTGTCTGGTGATTTGGAGACCTTGCGCTCTTACTACCAGGATCGGGGTTATCTGGAGTTCACTGTAGATTCCACGCAGGTTTCCATTTCTCCCGACAAACAGGATGTGTATATCACGATCAACATCAGCGAAGGGGAACCCTATCGGGTGTCCGAGGTGAAATTGACCGGACGCTTTGTGGTTCCCGAGAGCGAACTGCAAGCATTGGTGACGTTGAAGCCGGGAGACATTTTCTCACGGGAGAAAGTGACCAATTCAACCAAGGCCATCTCCGATAGATTGGCGAAAGATGGTTATTCCTTTGCCAATATCAACGCCAGTCCAGAGGTCAACAAAGAAAAACATACGGCAGCTTTTACCTTCGTGATTGATCCGGGGCGCAGGGTGTATGTGCGCCATGTGAATGTTTACGGCAATACGACCACCAAAGATGAAGTGATTCGACGCGAAATCCGTCAGATGGAGGGAGCCTGGTATTCGGTGGACAAAGTCAATCGTTCCAAGGAGCGCTTGGATCGTTTGGGATTTTTCTCTGAAGTGACGGTGGACAGCCCACCGGTTCCGGGCACCACCGATCAGGTGGACGTCAACTTTACGGTCGTGGAGCGTCAGACTGGATCGATCCAGTTGGGGGCGGGTTATTCCAATGCCGAAGGTGTCATCCTGAGTGCAGGGATTACTCAAACCAACTTGTTTGGAAGCGGCAATTCCTTGTCATTGGGGGTTAGTACGGGGTTGGTGACGCGCACGTATTCGATTGCCTACACCGATCCTTACTGGTCTGAGGAAGGAACGGCCCGTACCATCAGTGTCTACGATCGGTCGATTGATACTACGTATCTCATTGGGGTCAGTCCTTACATGACCCGTACCTTGGGGGCTGACGTCACTTACACCATTCCCATTTCGGAAGTGAATGCCTACTCTCTGGGTTATGGTTTTGAATCCACGGTTGTCGGTGTGGTCAACACCAGCCCAATCCAGTATGTCGATTTTGTTAACCAGTTCGGCTCGATGGCCAAAGCCATCAAGGTGAACATGGGGTATTCTCACGATACGCGTGACAGCATCATTTATCCCATGAGGGGGTTGAGCCAGAAGTACGGGGTGGAAGTCGGCGTTCCCGGTGAAAACATGAAGTACTATCGTGCCACCACCAGCGAACAGCTGTTTACCCCCATTACCCATGACAGTACCTTATCGTTATCCGGCCAGTTGGGCTATGCCAATGGTTATGGCGGGGTAGCGCTTCCTTTCTTCAAGAACTTCTTCGGTGGGGGGGTTGGTTCGGTGCGGGGTTACTTCCCTGGTAGCCTGGGGCCGCAAGTCTACGACAATTACGGCAATTTGCTGAATCTCGGGGGTAACAAAATGATCACCGGCAGTGCCGAGTATTTCTTCCCGTTACCTGGGACCAAGAGCACCGACAAATCGTTTCGTTTGAGTACCTTTGTCGATACGGGTAACGTTTACGGGACCAATCAGCCTTTCTCCATTCCGCAACTGCGGTATTCCGCAGGGGTTGCGCTGTCGTGGTACTCTCCGATGGGCCCCCTGGAATTCAGTTATGCCGCTCCTTTCCATTATAATTCCGCCACCGATAACATCGAACGGTTACAATTCCAGTTGGGCAACACTTTTTAACAGAGACTCCCTATCATGAAGAAACTTGCACATTGGCTGATTGTTGGTTGTTCACTGGTCGTTATGTCGGCGCCAGTTTTGGCGGGTGAGTTGAAAGTTGGCTGGATCAACATTGAGCGCATTTTTCGCGAGGCCACGCCGGCGCAACAGGCCACCAAACAGCTCGAAAAAGAGTTTGATAAACGTCAGGTCGATCTGCAAAAAATGGGTAAGCAGATTCAGGAGCAACAGAGCGATCTCGACAAGAATGGCATGACCATGAGCGAGAGCGAACGCAGTCGCCGAGAGCGCGATCTGGCCAACTTGAGCCGAGACTTCCAACGGATGCAACGAGAATTTCGGGAAGATCTGAATACCCGGCGGAATGAAGAGTTTGCCTCCATTCAGGAGCGTGCCAACAAAGCGATTCGAGAAATTGCCGAGAGCGAAAAGTATGATCTGATTCTGACCGATGCCATTTATGCTGGACCGAGAATCGACATCACCGATCGGATTCTCAAGATTCTCGATGAATCGGGACCGGCAAAATAAAGCTTCAGCCCAACCCCTATGCGTGGTCATGTAACTTTGACATTGGCCGAACTCGGCCGGCGCTGTGGAGCAGAGGTCAGGGGCGACGGAGCGGTTGACATCGCGGGGGTCGGCACCTTGCAGCATGCGGGCCCGAGCGAAATCACTTTTCTGACCAACCCCCGGTACCGCAAACAGCTTCAGTCGACCCAGGCTTCTGCCGTTATACTGCGCGCGCAGGACGCTGCCTTCACAAGTCTCCCTTGTCTTGTCAGTGCCAATCCCCATGCCTGCTATGCGCGGGTTGCGCAGCAGTTGTTCCCGGTCCTGGATAAATCGGCGGGATGGCATGCCACGGCCTCGGTTCATCCTTCGGCCAATGTCGCCGCCAGCGCATCGTTGGGACCTCATGTGGTGGTCGAGGCTGGGGCTGTGATCGGTGAAAGGGTTAGGATCGGAGCAGGAACTTACGTGGGAGAGCAAGCGCAGCTGGGGGACGACGTTGTATTGCACCCCCATGTGACGTTGTATGCTGGAACCCGGTTGGGAGCAAGAACCCTGGTCCATTCTGGCGCTGTGCTCGGGGCGGATGGTTTTGGTATGGCATGGGATGAAGGGCGTTGGCTGAAGATCCCGCAAGTTGGGCGGGTTGTCGTGGAGGCGGATGTGGAAATTGGGGCCAATACGACGATTGACAGGGGGGCCATTGAGGATACGGTGATCGGGGTAGGCGTCAAACTCGACAATTTGATCCAGATTGCCCATAACTGCCATATTGGGGACCATACGGTCATCGCTGGTTGTACCGGCATTTCTGGCAGTACCAGGATAGGCCGACATTGTCGCATTGGTGGCGGGGTGGGCATTGTGGGGCATATTGAGATCGGTGATGGTGTGACGGTGTCGGGGTTTTCTCTGATCACCAAATCGATTGAGGCCAGTGGGGTCTATACGTCCTCCATCCCGAGCCAACCCCACCGTGACTGG
>JAJYQG010000112.1 GCA_021794775.1 Pseudomonadota bacterium | reverse complement strand
GGGTTGCGTGTAGAGTCGGACTTGCGGAATGAGAAGATTGGTTATAAAATACGCGCCCACAGTTCCCAGAAAGTGCCCTATCAGTGGGTGGTTGGGGATCGGGAAGTCCAGCAGGGTCAGGTGTCGGTGCGTGCCCGGGGAGGAAAAGACCTCGGGGTCCAGTCTGTGGAGGCTGTGATCGAGGCGCTTAAGGCAGAAATCCTGACCAAAGGTGCGACGGGTTGAGAAAGCGGTCCGAACCGGGATGGTTCGGATCTTGTGATGGTTTTGATGGAGGATTTGGCGATCGCTCAGGAAAAGGAAGTACGGATCAACGGTGACATTGTGGCATCCGAGGTTCGGGTTGTGGGATTGGAGGGGGAACAGCTCGGCATCATGCGTCTCATGGACGCTCTGCGCCGCGCCGAAGAGGAAGAAGTCGATCTGGTGGAGATCGCTCCCACCGCCAAGCCTCCTGTCTGTCGTCTGATGGACTATGGCAAGTACAAATATCGTGAGAGCAAGCGACAGCACGAAGCCAAAGTCAAGCAGAAGCAGATTCAGGTCAAGGAAATCAAATTCCGCCCGGGTACCGACGATGGGGATTACGCCATCAAGGTGCGCAACCTGATCCGTTTTCTGAACGAAGGGGACAAAACCAAAGTTACCCTGCGCTTCCGGGGGCGTGAAATGACCCACCAGGAATTGGGCTACAACCTGCTCAAGCGTGTTGAAGCTGATCTCATGCCCCATGGGGTGGTGGAGCAGTTTCCCAAGATGGAAGGGCGGCAGATGGTGATGGTTCTGGCCCCACGCAAGAAAGAAACGGTGGTGGTGAAAACCAGGTCCGAGAAAGATAGGTCCGATTCGGTCGAAGCTACGCCGACCGCTGTACAGTCGTAGCAGGCAGTAACACAAGGCGTGTGCGGGTCAACAAGCATCAGACGGGGGTCTGGTCACCCGACGCGGTTTATGACAAAAGGGAGCCATTATGCCCAAGATGAAGACCAAAAGCGGAGCCGCCAAGCGCTTTCGCGTTCGTGGCAGCGGGAGCGTCAAGCGTTCCCAAGCGTTCAAGCGCCACATCCTGACCAAGAAAACGACCAAGACCAAGCGTCAATTGCGTGGCACGGCCGAAATCCATTCAACCAACATGGCGTCGGTCAAGGCCATGTTGCCTTACGCATAAGGAGGCGAAGCCATGCCAAGAGTCAAACGCGGAGTTACGGCTCACGCCCGTCATAAGAAAGTTCTGGAACTGGCCAAAGGGTATCGCGGACGTCGCAAGAACGTTTACCGCATCGCCAAAGAAGCGGTGATGAAGGCGGGGCAATATGCCTACCGCGATCGCCGTCGTCGCAAGCGCGATTTTCGTGTGTTGTGGATCGCCCGGATCAATGCTGCGGCACGGGAATGCGGCATGACCTACAGCGTATTCATGAACGGGCTCAAAAAAGCGGATATCCAGATCGATCGCAAGGTGTTGGCCGATTTGGCGGTATTCGATAAGGCAGCCTTCGGGCAAATGGTGGAAACGGCCCGCACGGTATTGTCTGCCTGAGTGTTCCTGACCCGGAGTGTTCCGGGTCAGTTTATTTGGAACGTTGTCATGCAAGATCTTTGGCAGTTGCAGGAAGAGGCTTTGTCGCGCTTTGCCAGTCTTGATTCCGCTCATGCCCTGGAGGAAGCCAAAGCCCGTTATCTGGGCAAGTCTGGCGCCATCACGGAACGGCTCAAGGCGTTGGGTGCCATGCCACCCGAAGCCAGGAAACAAGCGGGGGCTCTGATCAATCAGGCCAAGAGCGCCATTGAAGGGGCTCTGGAGCAACGGCGTACCGAGCTTGCACGCATTCAGCAGGAACGGGAGCTGGCAGCCACAGCGCTGGATGTGACCTTGCCGGGCAGAACATCCGGGCAAGGTGGTTTGCATCCGGTAACCCGTACCCTCGAACGCATCGAGTCGATTTTCCATGGCATGGGTTTTACCGTGGCGGAAGGGCCGGAAATCGAGAGCGATGCTTACAACTTCAGCGCGCTCAATATTCCTTCAGACCATCCGGCGCGTGCCATGCACGACACCTTTTACCTGGCACCGGGTTATGTGTTGCGCACCCATACCTCACCGGTCCAGGTGCGCTACCTGGAGACGCATGCTTTGCCGGTGCGCATCATTGCACCGGGTCGCGTGTTTCGCTGCGATTCCGACGTGACCCATACGCCCATGTTTCATCAGGTTGAAGGTCTTTGGGTCGCCGAAGAAGGGCTTTCTTTGGCAGTGCTCAAAGGCTTGTTGAGCGAATTCATGCGTCGTTTCTTTGAACGCGATGAGCTGGCAACCCGTTTTCGCCCCTCTTTCTTCCCTTTTACCGAGCCCTCGGCCGAAATGGACATTGGTTGTGTCATTTGTGGCGGAGCTGGATGTCGCGTCTGCAGCCATACCGGTTGGCTTGAGGTGTTGGGTTGTGGCATGGTGCAACCGAAGGTGTTGGCTCCCCTCGGCATCGATACCGAACGTTACACGGGACTGGCCTTTGGCTTGGGGGTGGAACGACTGGCCATGATTCGACATGGGGTCGATGACCTTAGAACATTTTATGAGAACGACCTGCGTTTTCTGCATCGTTTTGCCTAGGAGACCGTGGTGAAATTTTCCGAAGCTTGGTTGCGTACTTGGGTCGATCCGTCGGTGGACAGCACGCAGCTGGCACATCTGCTGACGATGGGTGGGCTGGAAGTGGAAGCGCTGGACCCCGTGGCGCCATCCTGCGATGGGGTGGTGGTGGGGCGCATTGTGACGGTGGAGAAGCATCCTCAGGCTGACCGCCTGAATTGCTTGACCGTGGATGTTGGCGCTGCTGAGCCTCTGGGCATCGTGTGTGGCGCTCCCAACGTGCGTGTTGGCATGAAGGCGCCCTGTGCCCTGGTCGGTGCGAAGCTGCCGGGTGGGTTGGAGATACGGGCGGCCAAGGTACGTGGCATCGAATCCCGTGGCATGATGTGTTCGGCCAGGGAACTGGGGCTGGCTGAAGACAGTCAGGGCTTGCTCGAATTGGCAGCAGAAGCACTGGTGGGCATGGCTGTGCGCGATTGGCTGGAACTGGACGACCAGTCGTTTACCCTCAAGCTGACGCCCAATCGGGCTGACTGCTTGAGTTTGCGCGGGGTTGCACGGGAAGTGGCGGCATTGACGGGTTGTGCCTGGCAAGCGCTGGAGGTGACCCCGGTGCAGCCGGAACTGGCAGGCAATCAGGGCCCCCAGGTTGTCCTGGAAGCTGCGGAATGTGCGCGCTACGCGGGACGGCGGGTGGTCCTTGAGCATCCGCAGCGGGCAACGCCAGACTGGATGGTGCGGCGCCTTGAGCG
>JAJYQG010000128.1 GCA_021794775.1 Pseudomonadota bacterium | reverse complement strand
CACAGGTGCAGGGATCACAGCATGTCAAAGAGGCGCTGGATCGAGCACGCGCCGACATGGAAGCCGCTCAACGGCGCGGCGATCTTCAGGCAGCCTCGGAATTGAAGTATGGACGCATCCCCCAGCTCGAAATGCAATTGCGTCAAACTTCCGAACAGGGCAAAGCACCCCAACCACTCAAACTGCTGCGCACCGAAGTCGGCGCCGAGGAAATCGCCGAGGTCGTCTCGCGTGCCACCGGCATTCCTGTAGCGCGCATGATGCAAGGGGAACGCGAAAAGCTGCTGCACATGGAAGATGAATTGCACCACCGCGTGGTAGGCCAAGATGAAGCGGTGCGTTCCGTAGCCAATGCCATCCGTCGCTCCCGGGCAGGGCTATCGGATCCCAACAAACCCTACGGTTCTTTCCTGTTCCTGGGGCCCACCGGCGTCGGCAAAACCGAACTGTGCAAAACCCTGGCCGGATTTCTGTTCGATTCCGAGGACCATCTGATCCGCATCGACATGTCCGAATACATGGAGAAACACGCCGTCGCGCGACTCATCGGCGCCCCTCCGGGCTACGTGGGCTACGAAGAAGGCGGGTATCTGACCGAAGCCGTGCGCCGTAAACCCTATGCCGTCATTCTTCTCGACGAAGTGGAGAAAGCTCACCCCGATGTGTTCAACGTACTGCTCCAGGTCCTGGACGATGGACGCATGACCGATGGGCAGGGACGTACCGTCGATTTTCGCAACACGGTCATTGTCATGACCTCCAATCTGGGATCCCACATGATCCAGCAAATGGCGGAAGACGATCAGGCCGTCATCAAACTGGCGGTCATGGCCGAAGTCAAGAATCATTTTCGCCCGGAATTCGTCAACCGCATCGATGAAATCGTCGTCTTTCACGGTTTGGGTGAAACCCATGTCAAAGCCATCGCCGGACTACAGTTGCAATCTCTGGCACGCCGTTTGGCGAACCTTCAGCTGACGTTGAACATCGATGACTCGGTGCTGAACCAGTTGGCCAACGTGGGCTTCGATCCGGCCTACGGCGCACGCCCCCTCAAGCGGGCCATTCAAAACGAATTGGAAAACCCGCTGGCGCGTCGCATTCTGGAAGGCGCTTTCCCCCCGGGAACCACCATTCACACAAGCTGGAACGGACAGTTTCTGTTCAGGATCGCTTCCTGAAGCAGAGCATCACTCGTCGTCGGGCAACGGCGGCGGGTGACCGTCGTAAATCAGGTTGCGCCGCTTCTGCAAATACGCATCGCGTACAAAAGCGTAGGGATCAAGCGCCGCGGTATCCAGGACATTGGTTGCCGCCAAAAGGTTGGAGCGGGTATTGACCACATCCACCGTCCCCACCTCCAGTTGTTTGGTGAGCGTCGTATGCATGTAGGGATACGGCGTCCAGGGGTAATCGCCGACCAAACCCAGCGAATCACGCAGCGTGCTGGGGCCGAGGAGCGGCAGAACAAAATAGGCGCTGCTATCCCAGCCCCACACCGCCAACGTTTGACCAAAATCCTCCCGGTGGCGCTCCAGCCCCACTGGGGTTGCCACATCGAACAACCCCAGGATGCCCAAGGTGCTGTTAAGCAGGAAACGTCCTCCATCCGCCGCACCCTGCCCACCCTTGCCTTGCAAGAGATCGTTGACCGTCGTGCCCAAATCGGAAATATTGCTGAAGAAGTTGGTCACGCCCGTGCGCATGAAATCGGGCAGGACCCAGCGATAACCCTTCGCCACCGGCTTCATGACGTAATGGTCCAACGTATCGTTGAATGCGTACATGGAGCGGTTGTAAGACTGTAACGGATCTTCGGCCACTTTTTCTCCGTCCGGAACGGTGGCACAACCCGCCATCCCGAACGCCGCAACCAGCAGCATGCTGCGCATCCAAAACATTCTCATGCCTTGCCCCCCGCTCAATCCCTAGGAAACCCCTATCACCCGTCAGTCAGTATAAACGGAAATCTTTCCCATTGTATTACCGTTACAGGAAACGGGCGATCAATTCGGCTATCGGCCCTTTATCGGCAGCCACGGCATGGGTCGGCTGACTCTGGGCGATCGCGGTATCGGGATCCTTCAATCCATGGCCGGTCAAGGTTGCAACGATGGTTGATCCAGACTTGATCCGGCCCGCACGCAAATCCTTGATCAACCCCGCCAGAGAAGTTGCCGAGGAAGGTTCGCAGAAAATACCTTCACTGCGCGCCAGCAAGGCTTGCGTCGACAGAATTTCTTCGTCGGTACATTCGGCAAACCACCCACCCGATTCGCGCACAGCTGCCCAAGCCAACGACCAGGACATGGGATTGCCAATGCGAATGGCCGTGGCCACTGTCTCCGGCTGAGGAACAGGCGCTCCTCTCAGAAAGGGTGCCGAACCTGCAGCCTGATAGCCCAGCATCACCGGACGGCGCGTAGCCCTTGCACCATGCCCATGGTAGGGACATTGCCCTGCACAATGACCGCAGGCGGCCGTCTCATGCCCTGTCGACTCACAGTAACCACTCCAATGCGCACTGATATTGCCGGCATTTCCCACGGGCAGAACATGGTAATCGGGCGCGTCTCCCAACGCCTCGACGATCTCGAAGGCCACCGTTTTCTGCCCTTGCAGTCGGTATGGATTCACGGAATTCACCAGCGCCACCGGCATGTCGGCGGAAATCTCCTGAACCAGACGCATGCCATCGTCAAAATTGCCCTGGATTTGCAATACGACCGCGCCATGCATCATGGCCTGGGCCAATTTGCCCAAAGCAATTTTGCCTTCCGGAATCAGCACGAAGGATGTCATCCCAGCTCTTGCTGCATAGGCAGCGGCGGCCGCCGACGTGTTTCCCGTCGATGCGCAGATGATCGCTCGGGCGCCCGACTCCAGGGCTTTGGTCACCGCCAAGGTCATCCCCCGATCCTTGAACGATCCTGTTGGGTTCAGCCCCTCGAATTTCACCAGAATACGTCCATCAAAACCCAGCATGCCTGGCAGACGCTGCAGTTCAACCAGCGGGGTATTCCCCTCATTGAGGGTCACCACAGGCGTGCTATCGGATACGGGAAGACGGTCTCGATAGCGATGAATCAAACCTTGATAATGGGCCATGATGGCATTCTCTCCAAAACGGTAAAAAGGCGTGCCCTCAGGAAGACAGGGATTCCAAACGCAAGCGCACGACGGGGGCTGCGATGCTCTCCAAGGCTTCGATCTGCCCAATGGCAAGGTTGATGGCTTCTTCGCGGGTCACATGGGTCAACATGATGACGTCAACATTAACTTCTCCGGCCTCTGCCTCTTTCTGCAACATGGCCTCAACGGAAATGTTCTGCTGGGCCAGGATG
>JAJYQG010000110.1 GCA_021794775.1 Pseudomonadota bacterium | reverse complement strand
GAACGTCAAGGTGCTGTTTGAGGAAGGTGAGGCCGAACTTCAGTCGGGCGCGCGTCAGCCTCTCGACGAGGTGGCTGCGGTGCTGCGTACCAACCGTCTGTCCGTTGAGGTGATGGGGCATACCGACAATATCCCGATCAGTACGCCCCTTTATCCTTCCAACTGGGAGCTGTCGACGGCGCGAGCCAGTCGCGTGGTTCGACTGTTCATCGAGGATGGGGTTTTGAGCGATCGACTGACGGCCGCTGGCGTGGCCGAGAATGATCCCGTGGTTCCCAATGACAGCGCAGAGGACAGAGCGCGCAACCGCAGGGTGACGGTTACCGTGCTGACGCCGACATTCAAACGGCCTGAGCGCAGCGACTATTGGGGTAATCAGCCCTGAGCCAGGGTCCGTCCGTTTTGGCCGGAGATCTGGGTAAGGCCGTTGGGTCCATAGAGTGCGGCCGTGTGGCTGGCTTGTTGCAGGATGTTCAGGGCCTGCAAGTTATGCCGCAGGCGTATCTGGATCAATTCACCGTTGGTGCTGTTGGTGCGCTCGGCTTCCGAAGCGCGGGATCGCAGGGAGGTCAAACGTTGGGTCAGCTCGGGAGGCAGCGATGGTAGTCCGTGTGCCAGCTCTTGGCGTAAGGTGCTATGTTGCAGCAAGCGTTCGGCGAGACGGGTTTTTTCTTCTGCCAAAGGGATGAGGGGCGACGTTTTGCCGGACAACAGAAGATTCTGTTCGGTGGCAAGGAGTGCGCAAAACTCCTCCAGAGTGGCGTATTCATGCTCAATGGCGACGGCCAGTTGGGTTGCCGGCACAAGCTCCATGACGGGTTAATGCCCGTGCGATTGAACGAGTTGACGCACCGACGCAATAAGGCCCTCGGCCACGACTTGGGCATTGACCTGAAAACGGCCTTCGCTGATGGCCTGGCGTACAGCCGCAACCTTGTTCATGTCGATGGCGGGCGCACTGGCGACGGCGCTTTGCAAATGACTGGCCGCTTCTCCGATATGCACGCTCGTGCTGCTGATGCCTGCGGAAGGCACGCCAGCAGAACCGGCCCCGTTTGACGACGTGCCAGGGGCACCTTGAGATGAGGACGACGAGGCGTTGGCGCGACCATTCCCGCCTGGTACGGGCGTTGTCGCGGTGGGCTTGGCGGACTTGTCGATCTTCACGGTAGCCTCCTGAAAAAGCGTATCTCTAGCGTTGTTATCGGCATGGTTGAAAAAATCTTTAGCCTTTTCTTGGGTGCAAACGTCAGCGCGGACCATCCGATTGAGAAGATTGGCGAAAAAATCCCCTTCAATTCGCCCGATCGATCTTGGCATGGCTGCGGCATACTGGCCTCACGACATTATGTCAGGGTGTGCGAGAGAGTCAAGGAATGAGCGTGATTGCCATATTCAACCAGAAAGGCGGAGTGGGTAAAACAACGACATGCCTCAATCTGGCTGCGGCTTGGGTGCGTGCCGGTGATCGGCCCCTGTTGCTGGATATGGACCCCCAGGCGCATTTGTCGTTGGCCAGCGGGGTATCGGCCAAACGGGGTGGAGGAATGGCCGCTTTCTTCCAGAAGCGTATCCCTTTGCAGCGGTTGGTGCAGCCTGCGCGTGGCGGATGGTACATCGTTCCGGCCAATGCGGAACTGGCCAAGGTGGATGCGATGTTGGGCCAGGACCCCAAGGCCGCGACGTTGCTGAATCGGGGTATGCCGGTTGAGATCAGGCAAAAGACCACGGTATTGCTCGACTGTTGTCCCACGTTGGGTGTCCTGACATTGAATGCCTTGTTGGCGGCTGACAAGGTGGTGATTCCAGTGTCGGCAGATTACCTCTCCATGCAGGGGGTGAAGCAGCTCGAAGCGGCGCTCCAGGTGCTTGAGAAGCGCATGCAATGGACGTATCCGCGTCGTATGGTGGTGACCCGTTTCAATCCCCGCCACCGTTTGTGTTTTGAGATTGAGCGCCAGTTGCGTGAGCAGTATGGAGATCGGGTCTGTCGCACGCGTATTGGTGAAAATGTGGCCCTGGCGACCAGTCCATCGGCGCAGCAGGATGTGTTTCAGTATGCCCCGAACAGTGGTGGGGCGGCCGATTATGCCGACTTGGCGCGGGAACTGCGTGAGTCGGGTTTTCTTGAATCGGAGTGATTCGGTTAAGGGAGAGCACCATGGGAGCATTGCAACGGCATCGTTATGCGGATCAGGATGGTACGTCCCGGCAAGGGGATATGTTGGCCGTCATTCGTGCGGCGCGTCAGCAGGTCGAGTCGGAGGCCATGGTGCGCCTCGAAGAGCAGGCGCGATTGCGTGTCGAAGCTCAGTTGCGCGATGTTCCCGTGGAGCATTTGCAGTCTTCTCGGGAAAAAGATCTGGAGCGTTTGGAAGAGGAGCGGCAACAGGCAGAAAAGAGCGCCATTGAGGCCATTGAAGCCCGTATGGAACTCGCTTTGCGCGCCATCGAGGCCGACAATGCGCGCATTCTGGAGGAAGAACGGGCCAGAATCCTGGCTGCGGATCGTTTGAATCTGGCGCAGCAGGCCATGGCGCAGGCGCGGCAGCGCCAGGAAGAAGAAGGCCGCCTGGCGGAGCAATTGCGCCAACGCCGCGAGGCAGAGCAGGCGGCTGAAAGTTTGGCAGCGCAGCGCATCGAAACGGAACGGGCTTTGACCCGCCTGGCGCAGGAAAAAGCCGACCAGCAGGAACGGTTGCGCTGTGTCGCCCAAGCTGCGCTCGATGAGACCCAATGGGCGGTGCAGGTGCTGGATTTGCAGCAGGCTGTGCAGCGACATCGGCGTCATGAACGCGGGTTGGCGTTTGTCCTTGGGGGGACATGGCTGTTGGTGGCCGGATGGGGCTTCTGGATGGGCCATGGAGTTTTGTTTTGATAATCAGCGCAACGGTGTAAAATGTCCGACGATGCTTTCTCAATTCAGGATGAGATGTCCCCCGAGCGTAGCCCGGCCGAAATTGCGACCAAGGTTCTGAAATCTCTCGTTGCGGAAAAGATGCCGCCAACGCCGGAGAATTACGCCCGTCTCTATGCCAAAATCGGGGGGAAGCCGAATCCAGCTGTCCGTGACCCCGCTTCGCCGGGGGGCGCCGATGGCCTTCGTTCGCCGTTGGCCTGGTCTTCCCTGATTCGTGAACTGTTGCGACAGATTGAACTGCCCCATAAGGGCATGACGCTGTCGCGCAAAAAAGAAGGGGTGGATACCGTTCTCGTCCGGTTTGGCAACAACCCTGAATTGCTCTATGAAAAACTGCAAAATCTGATCCGCTCCTGGGGTGCTGCGGCACAGGGAGGGGCGGATGCGGGAGGGCTTGTCCAGATTCCGGCAGAACGTCCGGAAGGGGCGGA
>JAJYQG010000073.1 GCA_021794775.1 Pseudomonadota bacterium | reverse complement strand
CGATCTCGCCTTCACGCATGGAAACCCCCATAGGGGCCGATCCTCCCGTGAATGGCCCCGAAACGCCAATGCGTACCGGATCGGCAGCTTGTACGCTGGTGACACCCAGCATCAGCCACAAAGAGGCGGCGAGACTGCAAACGGTTTGTCGATGATTCATGGTTTTTCCCTCCGTTTAGGGTTAAGCGCGGGTCTTGGCACCGCTCCAGACAAAGCATTCCGACACGAATGCACAAAAAATTTATATGGGATGTTATCAGGATTTGCAACCAAAGGTCGATGATTCCCGCGCCAAGCCGCCCACCGCGGAGCAAATTTTGGCACAATGACGAATCATCCCCCCATTCCTTGGGTCACCCACGACAGGACTCCCCATGCTGTACCGACTCGATCACGATAGCCCGCAATTGGCCGCCAGCGCCTTTATCGAAGAAAGCGCCTCGCTCATCGGCAAGGTCATTCTCGACGATCAGGCCAGCGTCTGGTGCCAAGCCGTGCTGCGCGGTGACAACGAACCCATCCACATCGGCCCGCGCAGCAACATTCAGGATGGAGCGCTGCTGCACACCGACCCCGGTGCCCCCTTGACCCTGGCCGACAATGTCAGCGTGGGGCATGGCGCAGTGCTGCATGGCTGCAGCATTGGCAGCGGCTCGCTGATCGGCATTCGCGCCGTCGTGCTGAATCACGCCGTCATTGGTCGGCATTGCCTGATCGGCGCCAACAGCCTGATCACCGAAGGCAAAGTCATTCCCGATGGCTCATTGGTGGTGGGCAGCCCAGGACGCATCGTACGTTCCCTGAGCGCGGAAGAAATCGCTGCACTGGATCAAAATGCCGAGGTCTACGTGCGTCGCGCCGAACAGTTTCGCGCCGGTTGCGTACGCCTCGACGACGGCAACCATGACCCCAGCTGACCAAGAAAGCTTTCTGGTTCCCGGGCCGGCCGGCCTCCTCGAGGGGGTGATCAATGCCGCAGCAGCCCCCCTCCGCGGACTGGCGCTCGTCGCACACCCGCACCCGTTGTTTGGTGGCAATCTTCACAACAAGGTCACGCAAACCCTGGCGCGCACGCTCAGCGGTCTTGGCTACCACACCTGGCGCATGAACAGCCGCGGCGTAGGACAGAGCCAGGGAACCTACGACGAAGGGCGTGGCGAAACCGAGGACTGGCTGACTCTATACGAACTGGCGCGCCAATCCCACCCCAACCTGCCCCTGGTGTTGGCTGGTTTTTCCTTCGGGGCATTCGTCATGAGCGAGGTTGCACGCCATCTGTCGCCGCAACAGCTGATCCTGGTCGCACCGGCCGTAGGGCATTTCCCCCTCGGCGCAGTGGCAGCGAATACGTGGGTCATTCACGGCGAGCAGGACACCACCGTCCCCCTCAACGATGTGTTGCGCTGGGCAGAACCACAGGGGCTGCCCCTGTTGGTCGTGCCCGGAGGAGATCATTTTTTTCACCAGCGCCTGATGCTGTTGCGCGACTGGATCCAACGTTTCTTTCCGGCCTGAGACGCTCATGCTCCTGTTATCCATCAAAGCGTTTCACATCATGGCCATGGTGACCTGGTTTGCCGGCCTTTTCTATCTGCCCCGGTTGTTCGTCTACCACGCCCAATGCCCCGACCACGATCAGCTCGGCCGTGATCGCTTCAAGGTGATGGAGCGCAAATTGTACCGCGGCATCACCACCCCTGGCGCCGTGCTGACGGTCGCATCGGGACTGTTCATGGCCTTCGGGCTCGACGATCGCGGAGGCTGGTTGATGCCCAAACTGGCGCTCGTCGCACTGCTCATCGGTTACCATCTCTGGTGCGGTGTTCTGGTCAAGGATTTTGCCCTGGATCGCAACCGCCACGGCCACGTATGGTACCGCTGGTTCAACGAATTTCCCGTCCTGATCCTGATCCCCGTAGTCATTCTGGTCGTTTTCAAACCCTTCTGACCCGCCCATGACCTCCTCACTCGAAACCTTCTACTGCCCCTGTCCGCGCGGCCTCGAAAACGCCCTGATGGATGAACTTTCCCTCCTTGGCGCAACGCAGATCAGCGCCCGGGAATCCGGCGCCGGATTTCAGGGCGACTGGACCGTGGCGATGCGCGTCAACCTTGAAAGCCGCCTGGCCAGCCGCGTGCTGTGGCAGGTTGCCGAAGGCCACTACCACAGCGAACAGGATCTTTACCAGCAAGCGCGGGCCCTGCCATGGAGCGACTGGTTCGACGTGAAGCGCACCCTCAAAATCGATACGCGCGCCCACCATTGCCCGTTGCGCAGCCTCGATTTCGTCACCTTGCGCATCAAGGATGCCGTATGCGACCATTTCCGCGATAAAACCGGCGAACGACCTTCCATCGACACGCGCGAACCCGATTTGCGCCTCCACCTGTTTCTCAGCGCCGAGCGCTTCCACCTGTCGCTGGACACCAGCGGTGACGCGCTGTTCAAGAGAGGCGAACGACCCGCCCCAGGAGAGGCGCCCATCAAGCGCAACCTGGCAGCCGGATTGCTGGCCTTGGCCGGATGGAAACCGGGGATCCCTTTGCTGGACGCCTTCTGCGGTTCGGGGACGGTGCTGATCGAAGCAGCCGAACAATGCCTGAATCAGGCTCCCGGCCTGGGCCGCACCTTCGCTTTCCAGCATCTCAAACCTTGCCCGACGGCAGCCTGCTGGCCCGCCCTGGAGCAGGCTGCGCGCCAGCGCCAACGTGCGCCAGAACCCCTTCCCCTATGGGGTTACGACATCAAGGGCGATGCCCTGGAGCGCGCCCGCCTCAATCTCAAAACGGCGGGCCTGGAATCCTGTGTCACCCTCAAACAAGTCAACATGCTGGAGTCGACTGCGCCCGCAACCAGCGGGCTCATGGTCAGCAATCTTCCTTATGGGGTTCGTCTTGGCGAACAGGCCGAACTGGAACGCTTCTATCCCCAGCTGGGCAACGTCCTCAAACAGCGTTACAGCAACTGGACGGCTTGTCTGCTGAGTGCCGACATGGGTTTTCCGAAACTGCTGCGCCTCAAGGTGGAGAAACGCACCCCAGTCTACAATGGGGCGCTGGAATGTCGTCTGTTTCGCATCCCGCTGGTCAGTGGTTCCAACCGCAACAACCCGGCGACGTTGTAATATGACAGTCACATGAAGCGTGTATAACGCGCTCATGAACCTCGCTGCTACTTACGACATACCCCAGCCCATGGAGGCCGAATTGAGCGCCCATATCCTCGTCGTCGAAGACGAAGTCGCCATCCAGGAGCTGATCGCTCTCAACCTCACCCAGGCCGGTCATGATCCTCAGGTAGCTGGCAGTGCCATGGAAGCCCTGGACCGAGTCCAGGATATGTTGCCCGACCTGATTCTCATCGACTGGATGCTGCCAGGCATGAGCGGCCTGGAGCTGGTGCGGCGCCTCCGTGCCCACCAACGAACCCAACAGATTCCCATCATCATGCTCACGGCCCGTGTTGACGAAGCCGACAAATTGCTGGGGCTGGAATCGGGGGCCGACGACTACATCACCAAACCGTTCTCCATCCGTGAACTCAATGCACGGATCAAGGCTGTGTTGCGTCGCCGCGCCCCACAGATGACCGGCGACCCGGTCATCTTCCGCACCCTTTCGCTGGATCCGGGAACCCATCGGGTTCATGCAGGACACCAGGAAATTTCTCTGGGACCCACGGAATTCAAGCTGCTCCATTTCTTCATGACCCATCCGGAACGGGTCTATTCCCGCACCCAGATTCTCGATCACGTCTGGGGTGATCATGTGTTCATCGAAGAGCGCACCGTGGATGTCCATATTCGCCGCCTGCGCTCCGCCCTTGAAGGCAGCGGTCACGACGAATTGCTGCAAACCGTACGCGGCGCTGGCTACCGACTGACAGCGCAACCCTGAAAGCTGGCCGCAGGGAAACGGTGATGTTACCCTGAGCCATTTGGTCATCGTCACAGGTTTCACGGCATGCGGTCTTTTCTGCGTTACGTACTGAGTATTTTTCCGATTATCCTGCTCGTCACCGGCGGTGCTGCCTCGATCGGCGGCTGGAACTGGGCATGGGGATCCCTGGCGCTGATCATGGCCGCCATCGCCGCGCGGGATGCCTGGAAATTGCAGCAACTGCACCGCTGGCTGCAGGATCACAACCTATCGCCAGGATACAGCGCACGCCGCACCTGGGAACAGGTTTTCGGACGTCTGCACTCTCTGGAAAAACGCTACGACGAAAACCAGATGCGCCTCAGCGAAGCCTCTCAGCGCTTTGAACAGGCCCTTGCCCTGCTGCCCATCGGCACCGTCATCCTGGACCGCAGCGAACGCATTTTATGGTGCAACCCGGCGGCCGAACGTCATCTGCACATCGACCTCACCCGTGACCGTCAGCAAAGCCTGCCCTACCTGATACGGCGCCCAGAGTTTCAGGATTTTCTCGAACACCGGCCAGCAACGGAAAACCACACCATCCTGCGAGGGCGTCACGGGCAGGACCTGACCTTGATGTTGCAACTGGTCCGTTACAACGACGAAGAACGCATGCTGGTGACCCATGACATTACCCAACTGGAACGAGACGAAAAAGTGCGTCAGGATTTTGTCGCCAACGTTTCCCACGAACTGCGCACGCCCTTGACCGTGATCGGCGGTTACATTGAAACCCTACAAACCAGCGGCCCACTGCCCCCCACCACCCTCGACAAAATTCTCGATACCGTCGCCTCTCAAGCCCAACGCATGCAGCATCTGGTGGAAGAGCTGCTGTCCTTGTCGCGCCTTGAAAGCCAAACCGGTGTCGCCCCGCTCACCCCGGTGGCGCTCTCATCGCTGTTAAGTCAGGTGCCCCCAACCGCACGACAACTGAGTCAGGAGCGCCATACCATCACCGTGTCCATGGCCGAAGAAAACTTTCTGCAAGGCATTGAATCGGAGCTGCTGAGCGCGTTCGGCAATCTGGTCGCCAATGCCGTACGGTACACGCCAACGGGGGGCTCCATCGACATCAGCTGGTCTCTTCAGGAAGGCAGCGGGATATTTTCTGTACGCGACAGCGGCATCGGCATCGATGCCGAACATATTCCCCGCCTCACGGAGCGGTTCTACCGGGTGGATCGGGCCCGTTCACGGGATACCGGCGGAACTGGACTGGGCCTGGCCATCGTTCAGCGCATCGCCCAGCATCATGAAGCCTCGCTGATGATCGACAGCACTCCTGGCAAAGGAAGCACCTTTGCCTTACATTTTCCCGCCCATCGCATCACCTCAAACTGATAGAATCTCATCCATGCCATCCCAAGATATTCAAATCATCAACAAGCTGGGTTTGCACGCCCGCGCTTCGGCCAAGCTGACCCAAACGGCTTCCGCTTACCCCTGCGAGATCACCATCGCCCGCAATGGACGCAAGGTCAACGCCAAGAGCATCATGGGGGTCATGATGCTGGCGGCCAGTCGCGGTTCATGGGTCACGCTGGAAACTTCCGGAGCCCAGGATCAGGAAGCCATGCAAAGCCTCATCGCCCTCATTCAGAACCGCTTCGACGAGGAATCCTGATGAGCTTTGCCCTGCATGGCATCGCCGTGGCCCAAGGGATTGCCATCGGACGCGCTCACCTGTTTTCGCAGACGACGCTGGAAGTCACCCATTATGTGGTGACAGCCGAGCATCGTCCCGCCGAACTGCAACGATTCGACAGCGCCCTGCTCGAAGTTGGTCAGGAACTCAAGGATCTGGAACGACATATCCCCGTCGGCGCCCCAGCCGAGATGGCCGCCTTCATCGAACTGCACCGTCTGATCCTCAAGGACGACATGCTGGCGCGCGCACCCAAGCAGCTCATCCAGCAGCAAGGCTGCAATGCGGAATGGGCCTTGAAGCAACAGCTTGAGTTGCTCATCGCCCAATTCGAACAAATGGAAGATCCGTACCTGCGTCAGCGCCGGGACGATATCTGGCAAGTCGGCACGCGTTTGCTCAAAGCCCTGATCGGTCAACCAGCGCCCAGCCTGCCCCCTCATTCCGAGGCCGTCGACAGCATTCTCGTCGCTCATGATCTGAGCCCGGCCGACATGGTGCTGTTCAAGCAGCACCCGTTTCAATCTTTCATCACCGACCTGGGCGGGGCCACTTCCCATACCGCCATTCTGGCCCGCAGCCTTGGCATCCCCTCCATCGTTGCCCTGCACCATGCCTGGGACATCATCCGCGAAGGAGAGATGTTGATCGTGGATGGCATGGCCGGTGTGGTCATCGTCAATCCGGATACCCAAATTCTCGCCGAGTACCGTCTGCGCCAAGAACAATGGCATCTGGAACGGCAAAAGCTCAAACGCCTGCGCAGCACTCCGGCCACCACCCTCGATGGCACCTCCATCGAACTTTTGGCCAACATCGAAATGCCCGACGACGTCGATGCGGTCAAGAAAAGCGGGGCTCGTGGCATCGGCCTGTTCCGCACCGAATTCCTGTTCATGAACCGCTCAGACCTGCCGGGCGAGGAAGAGCAATTTCATGCTTACCGGCAGGTCGCTGAAGCCCTGCGTGGATTGCCGGTCACCATCCGAACCCTCGACATCGGTGCCGACAAACAAGCCGAAGCCGGCAACATCGCCTCCACCCTCAATCCGGCCTTGGGCCTGCGCGCCATCCGTTACTGTCTGGCCGAGCCGCAAATCTTCCTGACCCAGCTGCGCGCCATTTTGCGCGCTTCGCACTTTGGCAAGGTGCAGTTGCTCATCCCGATGTTGTCCAGTCGCGCCGAACTGACCCAAACGCTGGCGCTGATCGAACAAGCACGCCACGAACTGACTCAGGAAGGACTGGCCTTTGACCCAAAACTTCCCATCGGAGGCATGGTGGAAGTACCCGCCATCGCCTTGGCTTTACCGCTGTTTCTGGACCAACTGGACTTTTTGTCCATCGGGACCAACGACCTGATCCAGTACACTCTGGCGATCGATCGCACCGACGATGCAGTCGCCCACCTTTTTGACCCGCTGCATCCCGCTGTGCTGGGACTGATCGCCCATACCATCAGGACCGCTCACAAAGCGGGAAAACCCGTCGCCATCTGTGGAGAAATGGCCGGCAACCCGGCCATGACACGTCTGCTGCTCGGTTTCGGCCTGCGTGAGTTTTCCATGCATCCAGCCCATCTGCCCGAAGTCAAACAGGTTATCCTGAAAACCAGCCTGACCGACCTCGTCTCCCCCGTCAAACGCATTCTCGGCACCTACGATCCCGACCGACTGGAAGAAGCGGTGAACCGGCTCAACCACGGCTGAAGGGTCTCTCCTTCGGGCAAAACCCGCCCGAAGTAATGCGACAGGATTACTCCATCAAAAGCGGTAAACCACCCCCGTCTGAATCACCGGGTAATAAAGGTATCCGGAATCACGATATAGCCAGCCTGAACCCCCAACCCGGCGGTTCCAACCGTAACTCCCGCGTCAACTCGGCAGGACACCATAGGTGGCGCGGTAGTGGCGCACCTGCGTCAAAAGGTCGGCGGACATATTGCTGCGCTCCAGGTAGCTCACCAGATGATCGAGCGTGGCCACTGCTGTCACCGGGAGACTCCAGTCGCGCGCGACTTCCTGGGTCGCCGACAGGTCGGATTGCCCCCGTTCCATGCGATCCAGAGCGATCACCACCCCCACGGGCCGGGCTCCTGCCTGGCGCAACAGATGCACCGATTCGCGCACCGACGTGCCTGCGGAAATCACGTCATCGATGATGAGCACGCGCTTCCCCCGCGGCTCCGCCCCCACGAGCACCCCTCCTTCCCCGTGATCTTTGGCCTCCTTGCGGTTGTAAGCGAACGGCAGATCATGCCCCCGTTGCGCGAGCGTCATAGCAATGCCGGCTACGAGAGGAATTCCTTTGTAGGCCGGACCAAACAAAAGATCGTGGGGAGGCGCCTGAGCCAGCAGGGCATCGGCGTAAAACTCGGTCAGCGCCTGCAAGGTGGCTCCCGTATTGAAAAGCCCCGCATTGAAGAAATAAGGGGAAAGACGCCCCGCCTTGGTGGTGAAGGCACCAAAACGAATCACCTCATGCTGCACGGCAAAGGCCACAAAACGATCTGCATAATCACTCAATCTTCAATCTCCCGTTTCCATCCGCTCATCCCGAACACCACACGCCCTGCAGGGGTCATCACGACTCCCCTTGCTCGAGCGCACCGATTTCATGGCGCAAGCGCCAGAGCAGCGCCAGCCCCGGCAATGCCATGAGTGTCGCCACCAAAAAATACCCCGCCCAACCGATCCATTGCGCCAGCATGCCCGCCATCGGCCCGACCAGGATGCGCCCCAGAGCGGCAAGCGCCGAAAGCAGGGCAAATTGGGAGGCGCTGTAACGCGCGCGACAAAGACCCATCAGCCAGGCCGCGAACGCACTGGTGCCCATGCCACTGCTGAAATTCTCCAGAAACACCGCCCCCACCATGCCTCCCAGATGATGTCCCCAAACGGCCATCCCCATGAAGGACAGGGTGGCCAACCCTTGAATCCAGCCAAAGCACCAAAGGCTGCGAAACAACCCCCAACGCAACATGAACGCCCCGCCGACAAAACTCCCGGCAAGCGTCGCCACCAACGCCACACCCTTGTTGACCCAGCCCACCTGCACCAGGTCGAACCCCAGTCCGCGCAATAAAAAGACACTCGACAAGGCAAAGGCCATGGCATCGCCCAGCTTATACAACACCACCAGGGCCAGCATGGACCATGCGCCCGGACGGTCCAGAAAATCGCGCCAAGGACCCATCAGCGTTTCTTGCCATGAAGGCACAGGGTAAACGGAGGCAGCCTGGGGCTCCTGGCTCCAGAAGGTGCCCAGCATGCCGACGATCATGCTCAGCGCCATGGCATCGTAGGTCGTCACCCATCCCCAGGAGGCTGCCATCCCCAAGGCCAAGGCCCCTGAACAAAGCATGGCGAGACGGTAACCCAGCGTGGCGCTACTGGCACCCAGCCCCCGCAAAGAGGGCGGCAACAGATCGGTACGGTAGGCATCCACCACGATATCCTGCGTGGCTGAGGCCGTCGCCAGACATAGGGCCCAGATGGCCAACGCCCCCCCTGAGCGATCGGCCTCGGCATGCCCCAAACCTTCGATCAGCACCAAGGTCAGCATCTGAGTGACCAGCATCCAACCGCGCCGCCGTCCCAAAAAAGGCCAGCTCCAACGATCCAGCAAGGGAGCCCAGAGAAATTTCAGGGCATAAGGCAGGCCCACCAGCGTAATCCAACCCAACCGATCGAGCGCGACACCCGCCATCGTCATGCGCGCCTGCAACGTTGAGCCGCTCAATGCCAAGGGAAGCCCGGAAGAAAACCCCAGGAGCATCACGACCAGCAACATTCGAGCGTTACCTTTGGTGATCGTCCCCAGCATGGCCATGCTCTACGGTCTGAGCGCGACGCGCTTCACGTGGTCTGCGAGCGAATGCGGTAATAAGCCAGGCTACCGCGCAAATTGGGCAACCAATCCACGGTGACGCCATGGGGCCCCATCACGCTGCGTTCCATCACCTGGGCGCCAATACGGGCACATAAAGCCTCAAAATCCTGCAAGGTGCAAAGGTGCACGTTGGGCGTGTCGTACCATTCGTAAGGCATATCCGGCGACTTGGGCATCATTCCGTTCAACACCTGCCAGCGATGGCGCCAATAGCCGAAATTGGGAAAGGTCACGATGCCCTCCCGCCCCACCCGCAACATCTCACGCAGAATAGCTTCGGTATGGCGCATGGCCTGCAAGGTCTGGGACAGAATCACGGTGTCGAAAGATCCATCCATGAAACCGGACAATCCCTCTTCCAGGTTGACCTGCAAAACCTGGACGCCATTTTTGAGGGCTGCCACCACCCGTTCCGGCACGATTTCAATGCCGTAACCGGTAACGCGACGCACTTTCTGGAGATGGGCCAAAAGCTGGCCATCACCGCAACCGAGATCGAGCACCCGACTATCGGGGGCAACCCCCTTGGCGATCAGTTCGTGGTCGGCCCGAATCATGCGTGACACTCCCGCGCCACCCGTTCGAGATAAGCGCGAACCACGGCAAAATAATCGCCGTTTTCCATCAAAAAGGCATCATGACCCTGATTCGAGGCGATTTCGGCGTAGCTCACCGGCACACGGTTGTCCAGCAGCGCTTGAACGATCTCACGGGAACGGGCCGGAGAAAAGCGCCAGTCGCTGGTGAAGGACACCAGCAGGAAATGGGCCTGCACCCCGGCCAAGGCCAGGGATAGGTTGCCCCCATGGGCGCGTGCGGGATCGAAATAATCGAGCGCCTTGGTCATGATCAGGTAGGTGTTGGCGTCAAAACGCTCAGAGAATTTTTTGCCCTGATAACGCAGGTAGGATTCGATCTCGAACTCCACCTCAAGCGAATAATGGGGTGTTCCACCGAGCAGCTCGCGGCCAAATTTGGCCATCATGGCATCGTCGCTGAGGTAGGTGATGTGCCCAAGCATGCGGGCAAGACGCAGACCTCGTTCGGGAATCACGCCGGCACGGTAAAAATCTCCCCCATGAAAATGGGGGTCGCTGGTGATCGCCTGGCGCGCCACTTCATTGAAGCCAATGTTTTGCGCCGACAGACTGGGCGCGGCGGCAATCACCAGGGCATGGCGCACCCGTCCCGGATAGGAGAGGGTCCATTGCAAAGCCTGCATACCGCCCAGGCTGCCACCCATCACTGCGGCAAAGCTCGTGATCCCGAGCAGATCGGCGAGACGGGCCTGAGCATGTACCCAGTCTTCCACCGTCAAAAACGGAAAGCTTGCGCCATAGGGGGCTTCTGTCGCCGGATCGATGCTCGACGGGCCCGTTGAACCATGACATCCGCCCAGGTTGTTGACCCCAATGACAAAAAAACGCTGGGTATCCACCGGCTTGCCTGGCCCCACCATATTGTCCCACCAGCCAACGGCCCGAGGATCTTCGGCGTAATGACCCGCCACGTGGTGGGTGCCGGACAAGGCATGGCAGATCAGGATGGCATTGTCTTTGCGCACATTGAGCTTGCCATAGGTCTCGTAAACCAGCTGATAGGGGCCCAGCACCGAGGCGCAGGCCAGGTGCAACGGTTCGGCAAAATGGGCCACCTGAGGGAAAACCGTCCCGACATGCCCATCCGATTCGCGCGGCTGTCCGGTCATCCGCCCTACCCTTTCAGCTTGCGCTGCAACAACGCATTGAGCTGGACCGGGTTGGCACGCCCACCGCTGGCCTTCATGGCACGCCCGACAAAGAAACCAAAAACTTTTTCCTTTCCGCCACGATACTCGGCCACTTGCTCGGGATGTTCGGCGATAAGCCCGTCAATCATGGCTTCCAGCACCCCCGCATCGGACACTTGAGACAGGCCGCGAGCCTCGATGACACGATCGACATCACCGCCCTCCTGCCACAACACCTCGAACAATTCTTTGGCCATCTTGCCGGACAGCGTGCCATCACCGATGCGTCGCAACAGCGCCGCCAATTGCTCCGCCGCTACCGGGCTATGTTCGATCTCGTATCCTGCACGCTTCAAGGCCGCCGCCAAATCGCCGGTCATCCAGTTGGCCGCCAGTTTCGCTTCAATGGTGCCGTCTCCGACCAGACGCAAGAAATAATCGGCCCAAGCGCGCGAGGCACAGAGCAATCCGGCATCGTAAGCCGATAAGCCGTAGTGATCCTGCAAGCGCTGCATCAGGGCATCGGGCAATTCGGGCAAACGGGCGCGCTCGGCTTCGATCCAGGCATCATCGATGCACAGCGGCAACTGGTCCGGATCGGGGAAATAACGGTAGTCCTGGGCATTTTCCTTGCTGCGCATGGCACGGGTCTCATCCCGGTCCGGATCGTAGAGGCGCGTTTCCTGGGCGATGGTCAATCCCTGCTCCAGGCATTCGACCTGGCGTTCGAATTCATGCTGGATGGCCCGCTCCATGAAGCGGAAGGAATTCAGATTCTTGATTTCGCAGCGGGTACCCAAGGCGGTCTGACCCAAAGGGCGCACCGAGACATTGGCATCGCAGCGAAACGACCCCTCCTGCATGTTGCCATCACAAATGCCGATCCAGGTTACCCATCGGTGCAGGGTACGCGCATAGGCCACGGCCTCGGCAACGCTGCGCATCGTCGGCTCGGTGACAATCTCGAGCAACGGCGTCCCGGCACGGTTGAGGTCGATACCCGTACGGCCATGAAAAGCATCATGCACCGATTTCCCGGCGTCTTCTTCCAGATGGGCGCGGGTCAAGGGCACCACGATGGGATGACCCTCCACCATCACGGTGAGTTGCCCCCCCTGCACCACCGGATTCTCGTACTGGCTGATCTGATAACCCTTGGGCAAATCGGGGTAAAAATAATTCTTGCGGGCAAACCACGAACGCCGCGCAATCGTGGCCCCAACGGCCAGGCCAAAGCGCACGGCATAAGCCACCGCCTGGCGATTGGGCACAGGCAGCACACCCGGCAAAGCCAAATCCACCGCATCGGCCTGGGCATTGGGTTCCGCCCCAAACGCCGTCGCAGACCCGGAAAACATTTTGGAGCGAGTCGCCAGCTGCACATGGGTTTCCAGCCCGATCACCAGTTCCCACTTCATACCTGTCCTCCGTTCAGCGCTGGAACCCGATCATGCCAATCCGTCTCGCGCTGATAACGATCCGCCACACCCAGCAGCAGCGCCTCGGCAAAATGGGGCGCGATGATTTGCAGTCCTACAGGCAGGCCAGCGCCATCAAACCCTGCGGGGATCGACATGCCCGGCAGGCCCGCCAGATTGACCCCGATGGTAAAAATGTCGGACAGATACATCTGCACAGGGTCCCCGCCCTTGGCTCCAAAAGGGAAGGCTGTAGTGGGCGCGGTAGGTCCCATGATCACGTCGCAGTGCTCGAAGGCACGCAGAAAATCCTGTTGAATCAGGCGACGTACCCGTTGCGCCTGAAGATAATAGGCATCGTAGTACCCTCTCGAAAGCACATACGTGCCGGTCAAAATGCGGCGCTTGACCTCGGCACCAAACCCTTCGGAACGGGAGCGCGTCACCATGTCCTCAAGATCGTCGTACTGGGCCGCACGCCAGCCATAGCGCACGCCATCGTATCGCGACAGATTGCTGGACGCCTCGGCTGGGGCCAACACGTAGTACACCGGAACCGATTGGTCGCTGTAAGACAGATCGATGTCCACCCGGCGCGCGCCGAGGGACTCGTAAACTTTGAGTGCTTCCTCGATGCAACGGGCCACATCAGCCTCGATGCCGGAACCAAAATATTGACGCGGCAAGCCGATGCGCAGCCCTTCCAGCGGGCGCCCGAGCTGCGCCGCAAAATCCTCATCGGGACGCTGCACCGAAGTGGCATCCCGTGCATCGAAACCAGCCATCGCCGTAAGCCCCAGCGCCAGGTCGGCGGCCGACGGTGCCATGACCCCGCCCTGATCCAGACTGGAAGCGTAGGCGATCATGCCATAACGGGACACCCGGCCATACGTTGGCTTGAGCCCGCTGATGCCGCATAAGGCTGCTGGCTGACGAATCGACCCCCCCGTATCCGTCGCCGTCGCCAGCGGCGCCAATCTGGCTGCCACCGCCGCCGCCGAGCCCCCGGAACTGCCACCGGGAACGCGGGCCGTGTCCCAGGGATTGCGCACCGGCCCGAAAAAAGACGTTTCGTTGCTCGACCCCATGGCAAACTCATCCATGTTGGTCTTGCCCAATATCACCGCTCCCGCCTGGTTGAAACGTTCGATGACATGGGCGTCGTAGGGCGCCACGAAATTGGACAACATGCGCGATCCACAGGTCGTCAACCAGCCCGATGCGCAAAAAATATCTTTGTGAGCCACCGGGATGCCCGTCAAAGGGCCGGCATTGCCCTGCGCCAACCGTTGATCCGCACGGCGCGCCTGATCCAGCGAACGCTCACGGTCCAGGGTGATGAAACAGCCCAGGTCCCGCTGCGCCTCAATGCGATCCAGATAGGCGGACGTCAGCTCAACACTGGAAAAAGCCCCCGTTCGCAAGCCTTCAGCCAATACTTTCAACGAGCTACGATTCAAATCCATGACCACCTCACTCGATCACTCTGGGAACCAGATACAGGCCTTGTGCCATCTCTGGAGCCAACGACTGGAAAGCGGCGCGCTGATCCTGACCGGTCACCTCATCGTCGCGCAACCGCCCGCAATGGTCAAACGCCTGAGCCAAGGGCTCCACCCCACGGGTGTCGACGCTCTGCAACCGTTCGATGAGTGTCAGGATGCTGTCGAACTGCCCGGGCAAGCGCGCCCGTTCGGTCGCATCCAGTTCCAGTCCGGCAAGGCGCGCCAGCACCTGCAGGGATGATTCGTTAAGGGATTCCGACACACCGTCTCCCAATACAAAGGATGGATTGAATAGGGTATTATAAAGGGCTTTCCAGTAAGCTTCCAAGGACGCATCATGTTCGAATTTCTGCGCGGGTATTTTTCCACCGATCTCGCCATCGATCTGGGCACCGCCAACACCCTGATTTACTCGCGTGGCAAGGGCATCGTCCTCAACGAGCCTTCGGTGGTGGCCATCCGCCACGACCGCGAAAAACACGGCAAGGAAACCATCCAGGCCGTGGGTCTGGCGGCCAAAGCCATGCTGGGCCGCACGCCAGGCAATATCACCGCCATCCGTCCCATGAAAGACGGGGTGATTGCCGATTTCACCATCACCGAGCAGATGCTCAAGTATTTCATCCGCCAGGTGCATGAGTCGCGCCTGCTTTCGCCAAGCCCGCGGATCATCATCTGCGTGCCTTGTGGTTCCACCCAGGTTGAACGCCGCGCCATCCGCGAATCGGCCCTGGGCGCTGGTGCGCGCCAGGTTTTTCTGATCGAGGAACCCATGGCTGCGGCCATCGGCGCCAAGTTGCCGGTGCGTGAGGCCACCGGCTCGATGGTGGTCGACATCGGTGGGGGCACCACCGAGGTGGGGGTCATGTCGCTCGGAGGACTGGTGTATGCCTCGTCGGTGCGCGTCGGCGGCGACAAGTTCGACGAAGCCATCATCAACTACATCCGCCGCAACTACGGCATGCTGATCGGCGAGCCCACCGCCGAGGCGATCAAGAAGAACATCGGCTCGGCCTTTCCCGGCAGCGAAGTCAAGGAGATCGAGGTCAAGGGCCGCAACCTGTC
>JAJYQG010000057.1 GCA_021794775.1 Pseudomonadota bacterium | reverse complement strand
AAATAAGTCGACTTAACTACTTCACCAGAAATTTTGTTAGTTATCCACCACCCAACCTTTTGGTACATCTTTCCTTCTTCAACAACTGATGCCCATATCTGAGGTGAACCCTGTTTGGCCTTCTCGGGGTCGGTCTTATTGAAGACCCCCTTCAGGACAAGACCTTCTACCGAGACGTTGAAAATAAGAATCGGGTTCCCGTTTTTAGAAACGGCTTTCGTGGCGCTCCCCTTCGCCCCATTACTGGGATGGGAAATGAAAAAATCTCCGTCTTTTTTGCTGTCCTGGAAAAGATTGAAAAAAATCTTACTCATGAGATAAAACTCCTTAAAAAACCCTTCCTCGACATGAGGTTTAGGGTCATGGTGAAGCCAGTTCAGCGCGAACCGGCAGTTCACCTGATATGTCGTTGCATGGGTGGGTATTTTTTGAATACAAACCCATGCAACCAGTCAATCGTTCATGGCAATGCCAACCTTCAGCCCGTCAAAAATGAACTCGTCAATCCCGCGTGCGTGTCCGGTGACCTGGTGTTCGGTTCCCGCTACGGATTGACGCAAGTGTTCCGAAACCCAGTGCAGGATTGCCTTTCGCTTGCCAGACTGGAGCAAGGGACCAGCGCGGTCAGAAAACAGCGCCTTGTAGTCTCCCATCGGTACGGGAAACTTGATCTCTGTGGCATCGCTCACGGTGGCCAGCATGGCGTTGGGGCGGTGGGCGTCCTCGATTAGCGAGGCAGCGAGAATAGCGGTTTGCCCTTCCTGTTCGGGCGAGCAGACCCAATTCCCCTGAATTTTGGCTGGCAAAGGTTTCCCGTTTTTGTCGAACGGAATAATTCGTTGGTAATACAGTTCCACTCCACGAGGGGTAATCAGCCTTACATGAAGCGCATAGCACGCCTCAACCTTTCCAGAAACCGCAATATTTTTGGGCGTGGATTTCAAACGCTCAAAACCGAACCATTTGAGAGCGTCAAAAAAGAGAGTCATGACTTCCGCCCGTTCCCCCAGGATTTCCCATGGTTTTTTCATGAGAAGTCCGGCATCTGGTGTGTATATGCGATCATCAACCGCGTCAAAGGTGTAGGCGGAAACCGGCTTCATTGACGGGAGTTTGAGTAGTTGGCCTTGATCTTCAATATCCAGAAGCCCGCCGCCACGTGTTTTGTCGCGGATCGTTCTCCGTTCTTTTGACGAATGCTCAAGATTGGCATCCAGCGCCAGAATGATTAGCGACTCCGTAATGCCTGAGAGTTCTTGTGCGGGTGTTTTCAATTTTTTCTCCAAAAAAAAACAGGCACCGGAATAATCCGATGCCCGTGGGTTACAAAATGCTGTTGAAGAATTTTCCGACCTCTACGGCCAATTCGTTCATTGATCCGTTGTTCTGGATCGTGCAACTGGCGAACTGGTTCTTTATTCCATCGATGGCGTTTTCCGATGGGTGGTCGTAGACCTCCACCGAATCCCGCACAATGCTCAGAATGTGCCCACCATACGAAGCGATGGCGTCGGCCTCGTTGGCAAAACGACAATCCGTGATGATCACCGAGATACCTTGGGACAGGTATCTCTGAGCCTGTCGCATGGCGCAGTCTACCCAGACTTCGGTGCGGATTGCTCGAAACGCCTCTGTTCCGAGAAACTGGGCTACTTCACGAGGCGTTCTTCCCCCCAGTTCAAGGTGCGGCTGGTTCTTCAAGGCGCGGTCCTCAAACACGACCGTGTTAAGCCCAAAGACGTCACAGATGACATCCTTGAGTTTCCCAGCAAACGCAAGGGTCTTGACCTGCGCCCCGTACTTCAGGAATTCACCAACCAGCAGGTTTGCGGTGGTGTCCTTCCCGGCCCCTGCCCGCCCAGACAGAGCGACAAGAACCGCATCTTCGCGGCTCATGATGTCACCCCAGCGATCTGATCTGCGTTGACTTCATCGGCGAACCAGATTTTTCCAATCGACTCGTGCATCTTTATTGCCACTTCGTCGGTCAGATAAAACCATGTTTTTCTCCCGGCTACTTCAAGGCGAGAAAGAGAATACAAGCCTAGATCAAGTAACAATACTTTTGCAGCTGGAGTGTTCTCGACGAACACACCATCAATTATTTCCGGGTAAAACACTCTGACAACTATTGGGTTAATCTTTTTCATGTTTTCCATGACCTTCTCCTGTTGACCGTCCACCATAGACGGGTTCCCGGATATGGAAATGCCTTGATGGGTAACAAAACGCTGGACCAGGCTTAAGGCGTCATTGACCGACCAGGCAACACCAGTCAGGTATCCGGCTTTGGCCAGCCCATTGAGCCAAAAATCCTGTGCTTCGGTTGTCTTGTTTTTTCCTGCCTTGAATTCGATGGCCAAGCCCTGATAGGAACCGCAAGGCACAGGCACCAGCAAATCGGGAACGCCGGGTTTTACTCCGCCTGCTTTAAGGTGCCGCGCCTCAATGAGGTTTCTGCTTCCGCCGTTGGGGGAATGAAAAGCAAACGCGAGTACAGGGTATTTGCCTGTATGCCACCCGATCCACTCAAAAACAGCCTGCTGGATTTTGGCTTCAGGCTGGGAGCGTTTAATAGCATGCATGGTTTTGGCCAAGTATTAGCCGATCTTTAGCCGGTCACGGCAGGGTGCGCAGTAACCGTTGACCAGCCTTGGTGAGAATTCTTCGCAATGAACGCATTCGCCGGGGTTCCCTACGGGAATTTTCATGGCTTGGGCGCGTATGGCGCTGACCTTTGAGTCAAGGTTGGCATTTGTGAATTCAGAAACAAAATCCAGTTCATCCGGCATTTCAAAATCCAATTACAGTAAAACCCGGCACATGACCGGGTTGGTGAATAAAAAAGACACGCCACCGAAAGGTTTTCTCGTTCTGGAGGGGACGGGAACGACCGACGGCCCGATGGGAAATGGCGTGTCAAAACCTGTTCGTATAAATACTCGCATTGCTTTTGTTGATCGATGGAGATATCATATCATTTCATATCAATAGGCGCAATGGTGAATTGTGAAACACAACGGACACGTCACCCAACGAGAGATCAATTACCCGGAATCGGCGGTATTCGTCTCCCGCACCGACCTCAAGGGCGTCATGACCGACGCCAATGCCTCATTTATCGAGGTATCGGGATTCGGGCGGGACGAACTGCTGGGCAAGAGTCACAACAGAGTGCGCCACCCCGACATGCCCGCCTGGGCTTTTGTCGATCTGTGGTCCACGGTCAAATCCGGTCATGTCTGGCGCGGGATCGTCAAGAACCGGGCCAAAAATGGCGACCATTACTGGGTGCGGGCTACCGTATCGCCCATCGTTCGCCACGGCCAGGTCGAGGGGTATCTGTCCTTTCGCAAGAAACCGTCGCGGCAGGAAGTCTATGAGGCAGAAGCCCTGTATCGCCAAT
>JAJYQG010000052.1 GCA_021794775.1 Pseudomonadota bacterium | reverse complement strand
GATCTATAAAACGGAAGTCACGGAAAGCGCAAAAGTATGGAAGCCAATACCGCCGCAAGAGCCCGAAATTATGATGGATGGCCGCTTAAAGCATTCAGGAGAGCAACTCGATAAGCGCATCAAAGCTCTGATGAAAACGCATGAAATTATGGATGGGTCCGGGCATTTGATCTTGAAAGTGCTGCATCGGCCGGAAAAGTGGGAGATTAAGGACGTGCAGCGGTATGTCAGGGCAGGCCTGGACGCGCAGAATATCTTTTATTTGCGCAAGAGAGTCGATGGGATAATCAATCGTGCGTTGATGAATCTCGCGCGGCCGAACCGGGGCAAGTCAGAAAAACCATTGAATACGCAGCGTAAACGCAAGCGCGACAGGGAAGGGCAGCAGGAGCAGAAGCCGATGTGTGAGACCAACTTACACACGGCGGCTTTATGAGCAACGAGCATGTAACAGTAACAGATCAGCAAGCAGCGGAAGGGTTTGCGTATCTACGCGCGCTTTTAAGCCTGCGCGCTGGTCAGCCCAAACCCGACGCGCCTGGCTGGATAGAGGAAGCAAAGGGCAAAGATGAGGCAGAAAAGGCAGAACAGGCGGCTGAATCCGCGCGCGCGAAGACCATCGCTGAAGTCTTCGGTCGGGTAAAAGCCCAAGGCCCTTACACCGCAGCAGATGCCCGCGTGGGGCTCGATGATCGCGGCGAAGCCCAGGGGCAGACCAACGAAACCGAGGATTACGAAAATGATTAACTTTCAAGTCATCAGCGGCGCAAACTCGGCCGCAGGCGCAGGCAAGGCAGCAGGCTATGTGCAAGAAAAGCTTACGACGCACAAAAGCCGCGAAAGTGGGACAGAGTACACGACCGGATACTACAGCGCGGGGGGTGCCCCATCGGCATGGCTTGGCTCTGGCGCAAAAACACAAGGCCTGGCCGGGTCCGTTGAAAAAGACGACCTGGTCAAAGCCATGCTGGGCCAGATAAAAGATGGCCCGGACATATCGTCGCGCGGCGGCAAAAAAGCAGAAGATGAGCGCAGATATGCGATGGACCTTACCTTATCCGCGCCGAAAAGCGTTTCGATGATGGCTTTGGCCGGCGGCGATGAACGTCTGCTGGCAGCGCATGATGCAGCAGTGGCCGCAGCCATGGCTTACGTGCAAGACCACATGGTGTATGCGCGGCTGGGCAAAGGCGGCGAAGCGTCAGAGTTTACCGGCTCAATGACCGCCGCCAGTTTTCGTCATGAGACCAGCCGGACTGTCGCTGGCGTTGCAGATCCCCAGCTCCATACGCATAACCTGGTCTTAAACCAGACCCAACGCGCGGACGGCACCTGGGTTTCTGCCAGATTGGACTTCGGCCGCAACAACGAAAAATTCACGCTGCTTGACAGCATATATAAGGCGGAATTGGCGAAGCACGTCCGCGCCGCAGGATACGATCTTGAGCACACCGCCGACGGTTTCGAGATCAAAGGCATCACGCGTGCGCAGATCGAGGTCTTTAGCGCGCGCAAAGCGCAGATCGACGCGGCTCTGGCAGAGCAGGGCTTGTCACGCGAAACGGCGTCGGCGCAACAGCGCGACAACGCGAATACGGTGACGCGCGAGTCAAAATCGCAACTTTCAGACATAGACCAAAAGTATGAATGGCGCGCCCGCGCACGTGCGGAAAGCATCGATTTTGACAAGATGCGCGAAGTCGCCGAACGCAATGCCGCCGCCGGAAAAGGGAAGCCTGCGTTGACCGGAGAAGATGCGATTAAGTCAGCACTGCACCACCTGGGCGAACGCGACACGCTGATAACCGAAACCGCGCTGCTGGACGAAGCGCTGAAAGCCGGGCTGGGGCACGTTACCCGCGCCGACGTTGAAAAAGCCATCGCTGACAAGTCCGGCGGCCTGCTGCTGGCCGGCGTACAAGATCGCGGGGAGGGCAAAGTAGAGCAGCTATACACAACCGAAACCGCGTTACTTCGTGAAGCCGAGATTTTGCAGCGTGCGGAAGACGGGCACGGCCAGGTCCAGGCAATCATTGATGTATCGGAACCAATTCAAAGAGTTGTACCTGATGTTTCATTCACCAACGAGGAAATTGAAAATGGAAAACGAAGCTACGGAAGTAAAATCGGCAGTGCTCAAGAAACTGAACCACTCTCCAGCTACGGCATGCGCAGCTTGTCAGAATGCCGTTTGGATGCAAACCAAAAGCGGGAAAATACAGGTATATTGCCAGGTAATGCGGGTGTTGATGGACACGGACCTGACTATCTGCGACGGGCAAATGATGATCCAAGAGTAAGCAAGGTAATTGAGTCTTTTGAGAAAAGGAAAGAGGCAGAGAAAAAGCGGCCGTTTAAGCTGGGCGACGGCCAAAAAGCGGCCGTTGCCCTGGCTCTCACGACCACCGACCGGCACATCGGCATCGTCGGCGCGGCAGGTGCAGGAAAGACAACCGCAATGGAACTGCTTGTCGATGAGTATCGAAAAGCAGGGTATGAAATCGTCGGCGTTGCGCCGTCTGCGGCTGCTTCGCGCGAACTGCAATCGGCAGGGTGCGACGACACGCGTACGTTAGCCAGCGCATTGATGATGAAGCAAAAAGAGGAAGATATAGGCAAAAAGAAGCTGTACATCATGGACGAGTCAGGAATGGTCAGCGCAAAAGACATGGACGATTTTCTGAAAAAGGCGGACAGCGAAGGTGCCCGGTCGATTCTGGTCGGAGACCCGCTGCAGCTTGCGTCGGTCGAGGCGGGGTCGGCATATAAGCAACTGCTCGAGAGCACGCTGACGCACGTAAAAATCGACGAAATTCAGCGACAAACCGACCTGCAGTTACGGGCGATTGCGCAGGCGTTCGCGAAGGGTGATGCTGAAAAGGGCGTTGAGCTGGCGAAGCCGTACATGGTCACGGTTAAGCCCACTGAGGCCGATTTTGAAGCGGCCGGAGCGCAAGAAGCGGCGGATAAAAAGCAGCCGGGGGTTGATGAAGAAAAAGCCCCTTTGGCACCGAAAGCCGTGCGCGCTGAGGCCCTTGCGCGTGCAGCAGCAGAAGCGTATTTGCGCATGTCCCCGGCAGAGCGTAAAGAAACATTGATGATGGCGGCGACGAATGCCACTCGCCAGGCGGTTAACGACAAGGTCCGTGATGGCTTAAAAGCGGAAGGCGCGCTGGGCGCGGCGGAAGCGAAAACCGTAGCGCTGGACAAGATGAGCAGTATGACCCGGGAAGGGCTCACGCGCTCGGAAAATTTCGTTACGCAAAAAGAGAATGCGCGTGTGATGGTGAAGTTTGATAAGGACTTCGTTGACCCCAACGACGTCAAAAACGAGGCGAAAAAAGGAGCGCAGTTTTACGTGACCGACACCAGCGGCGGCAAGCTTACGCTGCAGTCTTTCGACCAGCCCGGAC
>JAJYQG010000182.1 GCA_021794775.1 Pseudomonadota bacterium | reverse complement strand
GGCTCAGCGAATCCGCCTGGCCTCCCAGATCGGATCCGGACTGACGGGCGTCATGTATGTCCTGGATGAACCCTCCATCGGATTGCACCAACGGGATAACCAGCGCCTTCTGGAAACCCTGCAGCGCCTGCGTGACCTCGGAAATTCGGTCTTGGTGGTAGAGCACGACGAAGATGCCATCCGGAGCGCGGATTTTGTAGTGGACATGGGACCTGGGGCTGGGGAGCATGGCGGATACGTCATTGTTGCCGGCCCCCCAGCGGATATTCTCAAACACCCGGATTCCTTGACGGGCCAGTATCTTTCAGGACAACGCGCCATCCCCCTGCCGGTTCAGCGCCATGCCCCCGACCCAGCGCGCCAATTGACCCTACGCGGTGCCCAGGGCAATAACCTGCGAGATGTGACCGTGCACCTGCCCATCGGCCTGCTGATCTGCATCACCGGCGTTTCCGGATCGGGCAAATCCACACTCATCAACGATACCCTGCAGGCCGCTGCGGCCCGTCATTTCTATGGCAGTGCTCAGGACCCCGCACCTCATGATGAAATCATCGGACTCGATTTTTTTGACAAGGTCATCAACGTAGACCAAAGCCCCATCGGTCGCACCCCTCGCTCCAACCCTGCCACCTATACCGGACTGTTCACGCCTATCCGCGAATTATTTGCCGAATTGCCTCAAGCCCGGGAACGGGGCTACGGGCCGGGACGGTTTTCTTTCAACGTCAAGGGAGGACGGTGCGAAGCCTGTCAGGGCGATGGGTTGATCAAGGTGGAAATGCATTTTCTGCCCGATGTTTTCGTGCCTTGTGACATCTGCCATGGCAAACGTTATAACCGCGAAACCCTCGATATCCACTACCGCAGTCTGAACATTCACCAGATATTGGGGTTGACCGTGGAAAAGGCCCATGAATTCTTCAATGCCGTCCCGATCCTGGCGCGAAAATTAAAGACGCTCCTGGATGTGGGATTGGGCTACATCACCCTGGGACAAGCCGCCACCACCCTGTCGGGGGGAGAAGCCCAACGCGTCAAACTGTCGCTTGAGCTGTCCAAGCGGGATACAGGACGCACCCTCTTCATTCTGGATGAGCCCACCACCGGTTTGCATTTCCATGACATCGACCTGCTTCTCAAGGTCCTGCATCGCCTGCGCGATCAGGGTAATACGGTCATCGTCATCGAACATAATCTGGACGTCATCAAAACTGCTGACTGGATCATCGATATGGGCCCGGAAGGCGGGAATGGAGGGGGAGAAATCGTGGCTCAAGGTACGCCGGAAATGGTGGCACAGAATCCACACAGCATGACCGGAAAATACCTTCGTCCGCATCTGTCCCCTCACTGAAACCCGGAATAAGCACCTCGATCTCTCATTCCCTGCCCTATGGTGGGCAAGTTGCGTTTACACCTCCATGCCTTGTTCTCCTTTTGGTTTTACAGCACAAACTTTCCGGCTTCCGCCTCAAGTATTTTCGATGTCGCCGACAACTGTTCTGATACCTGTTTGACCTGTTCGACGATCCGGGCATTGGCCTCGGCACCCTGGGCCACCTGTTCGATTCTGTTGGCAATTTCCCGACCAGCTGAGGCTTGAGCATGAATGCCATCGACAATTTCGGTGACGTTGCTGGTAACGGTGACAGACCCCTGCTCGATCATGCCGATGGCCGAACCCGCCTGTTCAGCCAGAATCGCTCCATGCTGAACCTTGGTGACCGCATCGGTGATGAGCGTTACAGCGTTGGCGGTGCCTTCGTTGATCTCTTTGGCGACTGTCCCGATGGTGGACGCCGAACGTGCGCTCTCACCGGCAAGTTTTCGTACCTCGTCGGCGACCACGGCGAACCCACGGCCCAGTTCTCCGGCACGCGCCGCTTCGATGGCAGCATTCAAAGCCAACAAGTTTGTCTGGTCGGCAATTTCCTTGATCTGCACCACGATAGTATCAATACGCCTGGACTGTTCCCCCAAAGCCTTGACCGCATCGGCAGCGCGGGTGACTTCGGCCCCAATCGATACCATGTCCGCAATGACTTCCTTGACCGTGGTTCCGCCTTTTTGCGCCGAAGCGTGAGACTGAACAGCGGTTTTCCTGACATGCTCGGCGTTATGGGCCATTTGGTCAATGCCCGTGGACATTTCTTCAATGGCAGCCGCAATTGACTGGGATGCGTCGGCCTGTTCGTGGGAGGTTTTGGCAGCGCTGGTGGAGGCGTCGTCCAATTGCCGAGTGTTGGCCACACTTTCGCTGGTGGAGGCTACGATGCGGTCTATGGTGGCTCCCATGAGGATTTTGGTGGACTGTATCTTGCCCAGCAGTTCGCCCACTTCGTCGCGCCCGTCGATGGGAGCCATGCGGCTGAAGTCACCGGCGACGATTTCTTCCAGATGTGCTTCAACCTCGCGCAAGGGCCGCGCAATGAAACGCCGCGATACCATGCCAAACACCAGATAGAACAACACCTGCAAAACGAGTTGCCCGGCAACGAGAGTCAGAATGATGATGTTCAGGCGGTTGAACTCGGGAGTCAGATCCAGGGTCAGGTCCGATGCGCCATTGCTTGACCCCAACTCGACCTGATGGCACAACAGACAATCCGTGCCGTGAAAGTTGTGGGATTCGATGTAGGGCGTGATGACCCGCAACAGGTGTTGTCCATTGATGGTCTGGTAGGAAATATTGGGAACGGACTTGCCCGCCGTCACGGATTCATGAATGGTTGATTTCACCAGCGAATCGGTCAGCCTTTCTTCCGGCAAGCCTTCGCCGTACTGTTTCACGACCTGTTCGGTACGAACCAGTTTCAAACTGGTCAAATGCTGGCCTTCGACGATTTTCTTGATCAGCAGTTTTCGGTTGTCCTTGTCCCCGATGGAACCGGTCACCATCAGCATGTTGGCCCCGTCGATGACCTGCATGGCCACCGCTTCGCCCTTGGCGATGGCGTCATCAAAAATGTTGGCGCGAATCTGGTGATAGGTGATAAGGGTCGAGCCGGTGAGCAATACGAACAGCACCGGCTGGACGATGACCTGCATCTTGGTTTGCAGGGTCAGTCCGGCAAACCAGCCTGTTATTGACCGGCGTTTGGGTGGCGGTGCCTCGCCGGGATATTGGCGATACAGGGCTTCTGCCTCATAGACTTCCTGCCGCGACGGTTTCTTGCGAAAGGACAGATACCCCTCGACCTGGCCGTGGCGAACGATGGGCGATACGGTAGCCCGCACCCAGTAATGGTTGCCATTTTTGGCCCGGTTCTTGACGATCCCGCGCCAGACATGGCCGGATTTGACCGTGGCCCACAGATCGGCAAAAGCCCAGGCGGGCATGTCCGGGTGGCGCACCCTGTTGTGACTCTTGCCCAGCAGTTCGTCCCGCCCGAATCCCGACACCTCGATGA
>JAJYQG010000015.1 GCA_021794775.1 Pseudomonadota bacterium | reverse complement strand
CACCGGTTTGTGGGTCAACCCCGCCAACATCACATGGTCCACCCGTTCGAGTTGATCCTTCAAAGCACCGGCCAACGCAGGATGGCCATGCCCGAAAAGATTGACCCACCAGGAGCTGACTGCATCGAACACCCGGTGCTCCTGGTCATCCCACAGCCAGCTCCCTTCGGCACGCACAATCATGTGAGGCGGATCCTCTTCGAGCCACTGCATCTGGGTGCAGGGATGCCACACGCTTTTCCGACTGCGATCAGTCCAATCCATCATGGTCATGACGTTGCCTCCCAGACCTGCCTCAAGGATTCCACCAGACGCTCGACCTGATGCATGGTATGCAACGCTGTCAGGGAAATACGCAAACGCGCCGTCCCCTCGGGCACCGCCGGCGGTCTTATGGCTGCAACCCATAAGCCCGCCTCTTTCAGCCCCCGATCCAGAGCCATCACCCTCCTGTTATCTCCAGCAAGCACGGGGTGGATGGCGGTTACCGACGGCAAGACTGGAAGACCGGCTCGACGCAAACCATTCTGCAAGCCCAGACCGAGATGGTGCAATCGGGCACGACGGAAAGATTCGGCACGCACACAGGCCACAGCCTCTCGGGTGGCAGCACAAAGGAGCGGCGGCAGCGCCGTGGAAAACATGTGGGTTCGGGCGCGCTGAGCCAACCAATCCATCACCCCTCGCGCACCCACCAAAACAGCCCCTGCGGTCCCCAGTGCTTTGCCAAAAGTCCCCAAAACCAGAATATGTTCTCCCGTTAGTCCAGCATCTGCCACGCTGCCTCTGCCCTCGGGACCCAGCACGCCCATGCCATGGGCATCATCGATCAAAAGCCATGCCCCATGGCGTTCGGCCAATGACGCCAAAACCTGCAATGGCGCCACGTCCCCGTCCATGCTGAACACCCCATCCGTGACAATCCAGCGCCGAAGGGCCGTGGAATTGCGCAAAGCCTGCTCCAGGGCGGTCATATCGCCGTGGGGATAGACCGTAACACGGCCTGGCCTTGCAAGGCGAATGCCATCGATCAAACTGGCATGGTTCAAAGCATCGGAAAACACTTCAGTCTCCTGATCCATCAATACCGGCATGATCCCCAAGTGAGCCAGGTAGCCCGAAGAAAAAACCAGGGCACGCTCTTGTTGCAGCCAATCAGCCAACCGTTCTTCAAGATCTGCCTGAGGCGCACTGTAACCACACACCAATGCCGAGGCCCCGGCCCCGACCCCGTAATGCCGCAACGCCTCTTCAGCCGCCGCACAAACCCTGGGATCATTGGCCAAACCAAGATAGTCGTTGGAACAGAAGGCCAGCATTTTCCGTCCCCCCACTTGCAGGAAAGGTCCCTGGGGGCCCTGCACCGGTAAAGGCTGACGTTCAAGGCCTGCCCTTTGCCAGGCTTCATGGCGTTCGCTATAGACGTTCATCATAAGATTATAACCGAGCAGACTTTGGAATCCGCCTATGCCCATCTATAATGCACGTTTTAAAGGACTTTTTTGAATCATGGCCGCCTACACCACCGAAAGCATACTCTCCGTCCATCACTGGAATGAAACGTTGTTCAGTTTCACCACCACCCGCGATCCCGGATTGCGTTTTGAAAATGGCCATTTTGTGATGATCGGACTCGAGGTGGATGGAAAGCCTCTTACCCGCGCCTACAGCATCGCCAGCGCCAACTATGAAGAACATCTTGAGTTTCTGAGCATCAAGGTACCCCATGGTCCGCTGACATCGCGGCTGCAGCACATCAAGGTGGGAGACCCGCTGCTGGTCAGCAAGAAACCGGTGGGCACCTTGGTCACCCATGACCTTCTCCCCGGCCGCCATGTTTACCTTTTCTCCACAGGAACCGGGTTGGCCCCTTTCATGAGCATCATCAAAGACCCCGAAACCTACGACCGTTTTGAGAAAATCATTCTTATCCATGGCGTGCGCCAAGTCTCCGAGCTGGCCTACCGGGACTATATCCAGAATGATCTGCCGGCCAATGAATTTTTTGGCGAGGAAGTGCGCAAAAAACTTATTTATTACCCCACCGTCACGCGGGAAGAGTTTGAAACCACGGGACGCGTCACCACCCTCATCGAGAACGGGAAGCTGTTTTCCGATATCGGTCTTCCACCCCTCGACCCCGCCGTCGATCGCGCCATGATTTGCGGCAGCCCTGGCATGCTTAAAGACATCTCAGCGCTGCTGACCGAACGTGGCCTGAAAATTTCTGGTGGAGTGGGCGAGCCCGGCGATTTCGTCATCGAACGCGCCTTCGTGGAACGCTAGTCAGCGTCCTTCTTCAACACCACCATGATGGTCGTGCGCCAGCCAGCGGTACATGGCTGGAACGACAAACAAGGTGAACAACGTACCGATCGACAGCCCGGAAAAAATCACCAGCCCCATCGCTTTGCGACCCGCCGCACCCGCTCCACCGGCCAGCACCAGAGGCAAAACCCCAAGCACCATGGCGGCTGTGGTCATCAGAATCGGGCGCATGCGAATCCCCGCCGCCTCGACGACAGCTTCCGCTTTGGAGCGTCCTTGGCGCTGCAATTCATTGGCAAATTGCACGATCAAAATGCCATGCTTGCTAATCAGTCCCATCAGGGTAACCAGCCCTACCTGAGTGTAGATGTTCAGGCTCGATCCACCCAGATTGATCAACAGCAAGGCCCCAAACAAGGCCATTGGAATCGAAATGAGAATGATCAGAGGATCGCGGAAGCTCTCAAACAACGCAGCCAGCACCAGAAACACCATCAACACAGCAAACAACAGGGTGGCTGCAAAACTTCCCGATTCGCTCATGAATTGACGCGATGCACCGGAATAGTCGACATTGAAACCATTTGGGGCCACTTCCTGGAGCGTTTGTTTCAGGAAAGCCAAAACTTCCCCCTGCGACACCAGCGGCGTGGTTACCCCGCCAATGGTGGTGGCGTTGAGTTGCTGAAAGTGGCTGACCGTTTCTGGCACTACCTGTCGTTGCATATGTCCCAATGTTGCTGCCGAAAAAAGGCGACCATCCGGGGTGTTGAGATAATACGCAGGGACCTGGTCCGGATTCAGCCTATCGGTCTGACGTACCTGCGGAATGACGCGGTACGAGCGTCCATCCATGGAGAAATAATTGATGGTGTTGCCGGATAAGGCTGCACCCAACATGTTGCCAACATCCTGTTCACTGAGACCCAGGCTGGCGGCTTTGTCACGATCCACGACAAAGCGTGACTGCGGTTTGTCCAGTTTGAGGTCGGCATCGACAAAAAAGAACATGCCACTCTGCCGCGCCTTGTCGATCACCTTCTGCGCCACTTCATCAAGGCGCCCGAAGGACTCGGTCGTGGTGATCACAAACTGCACCGGCAGCCCCTGGGTACCGGGCAACGGAGGGAACTGAAAAGCCGCCACACGCACACCGGGAACCTGCGCCCAGCGCATTTGCAAGTCTTTTTGCAATTGCTCAGCACTGC
>JAJYQG010000219.1 GCA_021794775.1 Pseudomonadota bacterium | reverse complement strand
CCGTGATCGACGGAGGTGCGCAGAATGGGGAGGCCCAGGGTGATGTTGATTCCTTCGCCGAAGCTGGCGTGTTTGAGTACCGGTAGCCCCTGATCATGGTACATGGCCAGGATTGCGTCGGCTTCTTTAAGTCGCGCGGGTAGAAACAGCGTATCGGCAGGAAAGGGCCCCGATACATCCCAGCCTTTTGATTGTGCATCCTGAATGACGGGAGCGATGGTGTCGATTTCTTCGCGTCCGAGATGGCCTTGCTCTCCCGCATGGGGGTTGAGGCCTGCCACCAGAATACGGGGCTTGGCGAGCCCAAAATGGCGCTGCAAATCGTCATGCAGGATTTGCAGGGTACGCGCCAGCGCTTTCGGTTGTATGGCTTCTGACACCTTGCTTAGCGGTATATGCGTGGTGGCCAGGGCAACTCGCATGCCTCCCCCCGCCAACATCATCACCACGTCGGCTTGGCCAAGGCGCTGGGCAAGGTATTCGGTATGACCCGTGAAAGGGATGCCGCTTTCTTCGATCGTGCTTTTTTGCAGCGGTGCGGTAACCAAAGCATCGAGCTTGCCATCGCGGCAGGCATCGGTCAGGCTGTCGAGTGCGGTAAGAACGGCGCGGCTGTTGCGTGCATCGGGTTGGCCGGGCTTGGTCGGCACGGGCAGAGGATGATGCCAGAGTTGCGGGCGCAGATCGGTATCGGACCACGATGTCATCTCTGCGAAGGGATAAGGCCAGCCCAACAGGGCTGCCCGGCTACGCATCATCTCTTGGTCGGCGGCAACCACGAGATGGCAGTCGAGAGGTTGACGGGCGAGCCATAGACAAAGATCGGGACCGATGCCGGCCGGTTCGCCGGCTGATACAGCAAGGCGTGGTCTAATGGTCATCAAGTCGAATATCGACAAAGGCTTGATCGCGCAGCTGACGCACCCAATCTTCATAGGCTTCGTCGGCCTTCCTGGCGCGTAAACCTTGGCGAATGGCCATTTTTTTGCCGTCTTCCGAGTCGGTGGCCTGGCGTACTTCTTCCAGTTTGACAATATGCCAACCCATGGGAGTTTCGAAAGGCTGGCTGATTTCACCTGGTTTGAGTGATTTGACGATTTTTTCAAACTGGGGGAAAGTGGTGCCTTCCGATATCCAGCCGATATCCCCGCCGCGATTGTGGCTGTCGTCTTCCGAGTTCAGGGTGGCCAGTTTGGAAAAGTCTTCACCACCCTGAATCCGGGCATAAAGGGTGCCGATTTTGGCCTGGACTTCCTTGGGGTTGGTGTCTGGGGTAACCTTGAGCAGGATCTGGCGCACATGGTACTGGGCAACGTTGGGTATGGCGTTGGGTGTGCGTCGGTTGATCAGTTGGATGATGTGAAAACCGTTGGGGCTGCGCAAGATGTCGCTATGCTGTCCAGGTTGTAACCCATGGGATGCATCGACAAACAAAGCGGGGAGGCGCGTGCTGGGACGCCAGCCAAGATCTCCCCCGCTAAGGGCATCGGGCGCTTCGGAATAGGCGGCAGCTGCTTGTGAGAAAGGCATGCCATTGTCGATTTGGCTCATGGCTTCGAGCGCTTTCTTTTGGCGCTCGGCAATGGCCGATGGAAGGGCGTTCTCCGGAACGGTGATCAGGATATGGGCGATGTCCAGCTCTTCGGGCTGATTGCCCTGAACTTTTTCCTTGTTCAGTTCGTTGTTGACCTCATTCTCCGTGACAAAAACGCGATTTTCCACTTCGCGCTCGCGTACCTGCGACAGAATGATTTCGTTGCGAATTTCTTCGCGAAATTTGCTCCATGTCAGGCCTTCTTTCTCCACCTCGGCACGAAATTGGGGAAGGGTGAATTTGTTCTGTTCGGCCAGGCGAACCATGGCTTGGTCCAGTTGGGTGTCATCCACTTTGATGCCGGCATCACGGGCGTATTGGAGTTGAACCTCGTCCATGATCATTTTATCGAGAATCTGGCGGACGAGAATCGCGTGATCGGGCAGTTGGACACCCTGGCGACTCAATTGGGAGGTGATCATGGTCACCCTTTCATCGAGCTCGGAGCGCGTGATGATGTGGTCGTTGACAATGGCAGCGATGCTGTCGACGATGGGATGGTGGGTGTCCTCGTCTACGGAGGGCGCGTCTTCGGCTGCCTTGGGTTCGCTGGCGCCAGCAGTCACCGGTAGGGCAGTTGGAAGGGGGGGCGATGGCTCAGCACGTGAAACCAGAGGAAAGGTTAGCGCGACAAGCAGGCAGATCAGGAAGCGAAAAGGGACCGTCATTGGGGAGAAATCTCGTTGGTCTTGGTGTATCCGGGAATGTTGTAGCGCAACGTGTCCAGCGGATTCGGGCCCAATCCCAGCGGACCCAACTCCAGTTGCAGATAAAATGCCGTGCTGGTCTGGATCGGGCTGATCGGGTAACGGGATGCGATCGCGCGTATGGCCCAGCAGCCACCATTATACTCGACACCCGTCAGCGATTCCAGCACTTGATTGTCCAGGGTGGAGTAAGCGAAGCGACCAAGAAAGGATAGGCGGCTGGTGATGGGCCATTGACCGGAGATATCCCACTGCTTGACCGAGAAGAGATCGATGAACCCAGGCTGTCCCAGATAGCTGAGATAGGTCGGAGGAACACCCTGCAAGGGGGTATCGATGCGGTAGCCAAAGTTGAATACTTTGCCGGGTGCGGGGTCGTAGGATAGGGTGGCCGCCATCTGTTGGGTTCTGTGAGACTGAGCGCCAAAGTTGAAATAGCTGTCGAAATTCCAGCGTTCCGTGATGGCGGCAGTCAGCGCTGTGATGATGTCCGATGCACTGGAGACTGGCGGTGTTTGGCCGGGAAGCAGCACTTGATTGGGCGTGAAGTAAAAACGTTCCCCCACCAACGCCTTGAGCATCTCGCCTCCCGTGACGGGGTTGATCAGGCGACTGCTGACGGCAGCGGTGATTTGGTTTGAGTTGTTGATGCGGTCGATGCCATCGAATTGGTTTTCGGTGAAGATGGTCGATGCGTTGAAGTCGGCAATGCCAGTGTCAAACACGGGCAGTTGGTTCTGGTTGCGATAGGGAATGTAAACGTAGTACAAACGAGGCTCCAGGGTTTGCTGGTAATCCTTGCCCCACAAGTTGAAGTTGCGATCCAGGAAGAGGCCGGTATCCACACTGGTGATAGGCAGGGTTCGATCGTACACGCCCAGTGGCGAGGTGTTGAACTGACCGAGGTTGTATTGGGTGAAATCCATGCCGGTTTTGAAGATGAAAAAGCCTGAGTTGCTGCGCCATGGCACCGTGACGGTAGGGTAGACGTGCAGGCGGGTCCCGCTTACGATGGACTGGTAATTGCTGTTGTAGGTAATGCCGTTGACCACCACGGTCCCAATCTGCGAATTGGGACCTGGGCTGACAAAATTGGTGTATTGGGTGTTGAGATCCAGATTCAGGCCATGCCAGTCGGTCAGGAAGCCGTGGGCGGAGACCTGGGGGTAGAGGGCGATCTTGT